>DATMNR010000325.1:0-3096 GCA_035568795.1 Ktedonobacteraceae bacterium | reverse complement strand
TGAAGGACCATCCCAATCAGCGAGCAATTCTCGCACAGCCTGCGGTTGTGCATGTATCGAGCGATATAAACCCGTTGTACTTTGTGTTACCATGCGTAACTTCTCCTTACAAACTTCCGTATTACTAATAGTAGATGTAAGCAAAGTGTAACCTACCGGGTATTTTCTGCATAGAGCCAAGGGATAATTGCAAACCCATCCAAGCAGGCACTACACTCCACACTTAAAAAGCTTTGTGCAAGCATTCTTCAAAAAGTGCGTGTGACAACGTCTTTATTTCTGTACTACCCAGTTACAAAAAACTTATGAAACGCGTTAAAGTTTATGTCTATGGCGCTCGATGTGGTAGAGGTAAGAACAATGCAAATGCTCCAGCCCAACAAACTACGATCATCTAATGCCGAAATTATCTTTCAATAACCTGTAAGGAGAACGTCAATGTCTGGCAAAATAAGTAGTGTTGTTTCCAGCTCAGAGAAGCTGGATATATCTAAGATGTCTTTTGAAGAGCGCCTCCAGTATGGTGCTGAAAATGCCGTTCACTGTATGGGCGTAACCTCACAAGACCGTGTTTTCATAATTACTGACTATGAGCGTGAAAATATCGCTCGTCTTGTTGCTATAGCTGCCATGGATCGTCATGCCGACGTGACCATACGCTTCCTTGAGCATTATGGCACGCGCCCTCTGACTGCATTTCCCGACGAACTACGCAATGACCTGCTTCAAACCAGGCCAACAGTCAGTTTCTATATTGCAACCGCAAAACCAGGCGAAATTAGATTCCGTCTCCCACTCCTTCCATTCCTAGTACAAGAACTTAATGTTCGCCATGGACATATGATTGGTATCGATGAGGAAGTAATGGTTGATGGGATGTGCGCGGATTATGATGAGGTCTTCAGTCTGACGAACCAGGTATACGATCTTGTACGCAACGCAGAAACCATTCATGTTACCTCAGTCAAAGGCAGCGATGTGACAGCCACTTTCCACAAAGATTGGAAATGGATTCCCTGCCATGGGCGTTATGATGTGCAGGGCAAATGGGGCAATCTACCCGAGGGGGAAGTCTTTACTGCTCCAGCAACTGTAGATGGCATTCTAGTCTGCGACGTGTTGGGAGACTTTTTCTCAGAGAAATATGGCGTGCTGGAACATCCTATTCGTATCATAGTTAAACAAGGGTATATTACAGAAGTGAGTAGCGAAAATGCAGTGTTGGCAAAGGAAGTGAAAGATTACTTGTTCTCAACTCCTGATGGTAACCGTGCTGGAGAATTCGCTATTGGTACACTCACAAGCCTGACAAAACTATCCGGTAACTTATTGCAAGACGAAAAGATGCCCGGTTTACATATTGCCTTTGGCAATCCATATCCCGAATTTACAGGCGCCGATTGGAATGCCAAAATTCACGTCGATGTCATCCCAAGTTGCTGCACTGTCGAAGTAGATGGTTTCACCATTATGCGTGATGGCAAATTTACTATCTAGTAAACCCGGTGCGCAAGCTTGTTCAATATCAAAGTTCACAAGGACACTCCACATGAAGTAACGTGGAGTGTCTGAGACCTTACCCTACATAGGAACTATTAGACGTTTATAATGTGGACAGAAAACACATCAATCAAATATTGACACTTAACCCAGGTTCTTGATAAAATCAGAATGGTTCTTCTTTTACAATAGCATCCCTTTGTATCCTTGGTGTCGAGTTGTCATGATTTTGATACCAGGAGGTGCCTTGTTATGTCCACAACCAGAGGACAACATCTGATCGGCCAGGTAATAGGCTCATACATCCTCGAAAAGCCACTGGGTTACGGAGGTTCTAGCGCTGTATTCCTGGCTCAAAACCGGTTAACTTCCGAGAAAGTTGCAGTCAAAGTTTTTCTGCCACGTTCAACTATGGACAAACAGGCGCAGAAGAATTTTTATCAGCGTTTTCTACGCGAAGCCGAAGCTACCAGTGAGCTTGATCACCCAAACATTCTTTCCATTTATTCCTATGGACAGCATAATGGTTTACCTTATATTGTTATGCCCTATATGTCCGGAGGTACCCTGTCTGAATACGTCACCAGATATGGCCCTCTGCCATTAAGCCAGGCACAACACTATCTCGAACAAATCGCTTCAGCCTTGGATTACGCTCATGAAAATGGACGCGTGCATTGCGATGTCAAACCAGCCAATATCCTTATTGATAGCAATGATCAGGTAGTACTCTCTGATTTTGGCATCGTTCAGCTTATGCGACCCGATGGCCAAAGCGCAGAACCATCAATGAAATCGTCAGAAACATTAATGGGCACACCTGACTATATATCTCCTGAGCAAGCTCTTGGTGAACCACTTGATGGCCGCTCAGATGTTTACTCCCTTGCCGTGACCCTGTTCTTTCTACTAACTGGTAGACCACCATTCCAGGCGGATTCTTCGATTACTATGGCCCTCATGCATGTGCATGATACACCCCCTCCGCTTAGCACTTTTCGCTCCGAAATCACTCCACAGATCGACCGAGTTATTGCTAAAGCGCTCTCCAAATGGCCAGAGGATCGCTACCAGACAGCCGGAATGTTTAGCACCGCTTTCGCTGAAGCAGTAGCTAATGTCGACAACTACGTACTTACCGATAGCGAAGCTAAAATAAAAGCCATGGTTTCCAGCAATGGAGCAAAAAAAGCTAAAGCCCCTTTAAAACCAACCGCTCAAGGCAAACCTACCTGGAAATACTCCAACAAATCCTGGCGAATCGCTTTGCCGTTGCTTTTGCTCCTTGCCGTAATCATTGGTTCGACTTTCAGCGTTTACTTCGTAAACAAAATCACTAATACAAATCACAAGGCGCAATCTACTCCCTCCAGTTCACAAATCGATTATCTTAAAGATAGTAATGCATGGCCGGTAGGACAGATTGGAAGCAATTATTTCTTTAAAGATGGATTATACCATATCAAAGATATTCCACCTCAGAGTTTCGATATAGCCTTGTACGCCTATGGCATTGCTCAATTTACTAATTTTCGTCTCGAGGTTAAAGCCGCTGAATTGAATGGCTTACATAACTATGGAGATTATTACGGCATT
>DATMNR010000324.1:0-13974 GCA_035568795.1 Ktedonobacteraceae bacterium | reverse complement strand
TCTTTATGAATATGATTGGCGCGTTGTCAAGGAGCTGATTTTGATTATCTTGTATGCAGACTCTGCTAATGGCCTGCAAGAAGATAAGCGCTTTCTGGATGGATCCAGCTAAAGCAACAAGCACAGGTACCTTATTAGGGGTGTGACGCGTAGGATTCGACAACTGTGAGAATAAATGCTTCCACAATTGTGGTGAGCTGAGCATTGCTATGCATACAATTGAGACTTTTCGGCACTAGTATCACATAGCATGCGTAGACTTAAAGAAAAAGGTAGGTAATTATGCGTAAGCTACGACGTAGTCCCTTCAGCACTGGACCAACACATCGCAAGAGGTTCCCACCATTGATACTTGTTGGTGTAGTTGTATCACTGGCAATAGCTCTCATAGGAGCTGGGGTCTTCGTGCTTCCACATATAGGATCACATGCAGCGCAAGCAGTAAATGGAGATTGTACGTTGATTGTGCCGGCACAGCCGCTTACGGCTCAAGGTCTGGCAACACCGTATCAATTAGTGGCAACCAATCCTGACAATGGACCATGTAACGAGGCCAATGCTGCACAATCAGCCTTTGTGCAGGCGGCAATCATCGATCCCAATACAGGGAAAATCGCTGTTTATGATCCATTGGTAGTTGACCAGGGTACACAGCCAGCCATGGCTCCAGTAGTGCCAACACTGCCCAATGGTGGAATCGTGGGCATCTGGTTTGGCTCTAATGGAAATACCTTAACCTTGCAGGATACAAATAATAGCCTTCAAGACGGCAATTGTGTCAAGGGTGTTGCTGGCTCTATCTTTGGACAGTTCTCCTACTGTAATGCTCCAAACTTTTTTCAGGCCGCAAATCAGGCGATTCAAGCAGGTAAACTCGTTCCTCCACCAATAGGTAAAGCCAAAGATGGGCTCACCTGCCCAACTTCGCGTGACTTTTCAATCGTCGACCAGGATCAGAGCGATAATGTAACTACCTTCTATCTCGTTACCGCTTCTGGCCAGGTCGCCCAAGACACCCAGGCTAATGCTGCAACCCTCCAGGGTCAAGGTCAGGTAGCAAAAAATGGAAGCGATGAGCGCCTGCTCACAGTAGTGGATGGCGCGCTGGGCTGTACACCATGGATGGTTCCCGACCTTGCTAACCCAGGCCAGATGGCGACGGCTTTGCCGCTCAACGAAATACAAGCAGCATCACACCAAGCTGCTCCCGTAGCATTGGTACCAAGCCGAGATCCGATGGTCCTGGTAGGTAATAAGAACAATCTGGATAAGCTTAATTCCTACCGTGTGGGAGTAGATCAGCTAGTAGTGCAAAATCTGAATTCCGCAGGGACAAGGAATTATTGCACAAATCTGCTTGCTGTCGCGCCACAGCGTTTGATGCTTGATGCTCGTTTCACGAAAGCACTATCTTCACCCGATCCGGCAGCAGCAAATACGCTCTTCACCTTCCTGGCCCAACGGTTCGTTACAACCTATGGAGCTGCTGCCCCAGGACTCAACTGTGCGAAATTGATTGGCCAGCCAGATCCTATCAGTGTGAAGACTAATGGGGATGGAGTAGCAATTGATGCAACGATCAATGGTACGACGATATTCACACCTGTTGATTGTTCGGTTAATGGCACGGTACTGGTAGGGTGTTCCGGTACTACTACTATCAATGGCCAATCGTGCTCATTGGTATACGATAGGAATGCGCACCAGGTGAAAATTACCTGTCCGGCAGCAGGGTAGTAGAAGGTAGGTCTGCAGCCAGGCGACCGGGTGTGCGAACACTTTTTACATGATACCTATTGGCGCAATGAATTGCACCAATAGGTATCAACTGAAGAAAAGCTCATCAACACCCGTAGGGGCGAGGGCGGTGAGGAGAGGTTGGGTGGGCCTTCATGGTCGCCCGCAGGGAGGAGATGGGCAGGCCGTCCATCGCCGATCCACCTGTCCAGGCAACCCACAGCGGGCGACCATGAAGGCCCACTACCCGTCCACCCAACCGCCCTCGCCCCTACAGAATCGCCGATTGCGGCTTAGGTTGATACCCTTTGGATGTAATGAATTGTGCCCTACTGAAAGGTTCTGTTTTGGAACGTAATATCATGTGGACACCGTGGAGTGAGCCAGGCCTGGAGCATCTGCGCCTGTTGCAACGGGATGGAGAGATTCTCGCAGATAGCATCATTGTAGGAGTGAGTAATCGCATGCCGTTTCGTCTACAGTACGAAATAAGATGCGATTCAAACTGGAACGTCAAGGAACTGAGTCTGACACTGGCCATCCACCATATTTCTCGATGACTGCATCGATTTCATGCATCACATTGCCTGTCTCTGCCAGTATAGCAACAATATGTTGATAATGAACTATGTCGTCACTGCTTAGCATATGGCCTTTTCGATCTTTCAACCATTTCTTACAGATCTGGTAACCGCCAATTGAGAAGTCCCACGCTTCCTGTGGTACGCCGTCAAAGTATTGTGTCGCATTGATCCATACCTGGCCTTGTGTCTCGTAGCGTACGTCGACAACAGTATTCATCCCTGGTACGGGAAAAGCTGAAAGCGGATACATACGCTGCTCCATCAAGTGCAAGCTAACCAGCCTATCCCCCAGAGAGCACAATGCTCGAAAGAGTGCGACATTTGATGTGAGAGGTACGCGTGGAAAGTCAATCTTGAGAAACGGTGCATAACGCTTGCGATAGGTGGGCGCATAGAACAATGCATATATATATGCGAAAACATCTTCAGGGCCAAAGGTATACTCAAGGTCACCATGCCCATACGGTATCCACTTAAATCCTAATCTCGTAGCGCATTCCACAATGAAATTGACCGCGAGGTTGACTTTGCAAATTTTTGTAGCGGCATCATCATAAAGGTAGAGCGGAAAGAGGTTATTTCCACCTCGCCTGTACAGGTTGAAATCAGTGATATAACGTGTACAAAATGCAATATCCCACTCATCTTGATCGATTACATGTCCTGCTCTGCCAATAGCCAGTCCAATATTTGTTCCGTCCAACATATGCCGCATCACACGCTCACGCCGGTGTACTGCGACAGAACGATTGTAGATTGTCCAACGCCTATCAAAGGGACGGTAATGAATCTCCGTAATATCTTGATGCCATGTGTTTTGCTGCAAATTGCTCTTTGCTATGTGATACTGCCACTGACTCTGAGAACAAAGACGGAAGATTTGACGCGCTTCCTCCTCAGTCTCAGTCAAAAGAAAGCTCTCGATTTTGGCACACGCCTCATTTTTCGTCCAGGAAATAGCAAACTGATCGTGGCAGGTCACTACTCCTGGGGCAGGGTCGCCATTTGGTCGGAAGATATCCGCTACACTCCATCCTGAGTTATATTCTGTAAAATAGCTACTCTCTTGTGGCGAGAAGAGATAGTATGGAGCCTGTGGGTTGAGCACTGTCCATTGTGTATTGGAAAGATTGTGCGCAGCGAGCCAGGCGTATTTGCCATCGCTTAGAGTGACTTGCCCTGGAGTGTCATGGCGATAAACTTCTCGCACGCCCCACAGATCAGCATGGTGAACAGAAGCAAAAGATCCGGAATCTCGCCATTTCACGAAAATACTAATAGCTACACCCTGTTGAATATCGAAGACATTCTCATCTTTCGAACCATCGGGGGCCTGTTCATGCTTTTTCCTATTGCCATGCAGATCGAGGATATAGATATCATCGAACCTTTGTAACAGACTATGACGCATACCCCGAAAGGTAGGGTTATCCAGATAACTGTGATTCGTGATGAACGCCAGAATACCATAACCCACATGCTCGATATGCCACTGAGCGAAACGCATAAATTTTACGTAGTCATCACTTAACCATTTTGCCTGACCAGGTTTCTTTAATTCTGGGCAACCCTCTTTATAAGTATCGATCAATGTAGTAATCCATTGGCCTTTGTTAGACGAATGTCCGGCAAAAGGTGGATTACCCAGCACAACCAGTAGCCGGTAGGCCTTCTCTTGCGGCTGCCCTGTAAGGGTTCCCTTCACCTCTTCCAATGTGTTTGTCAGGTAGATATTCGGCTGCTCATTATGCTGAAAACGATATGCCCACCTCTGCCGATCTGGTTCCGGTAAATCCAATGCAGCTAATTGTATAGCAAGTTTAAGGTGAGCTATTACGTATGGAACGCTAAGCAATTCAAAACCAAAAAGATGAGGTAGTAAAAAGAGGTGAACGTATTCCCGCCATTCCTCAGGGTCACTTGTTTCTCGAAACTCATTGCGAATATGATCTATTACTGCTTGTAAAAAAATCCCCGTCCCACATGCAGGATCAAGAATTAGCATATCTTCTGAGATCTCAGCCAGCCCATTCTGACGGTTAAAGTGGGAGCGAAGTAGGTAATCGATGGAGCGCACAATATAGGAAACTACAGGGTCAGGGGTATAGTACACACCACGCAGTTCACGTAACTGAGGATTGTACTGTTCTAAAAACTTCTCATGAAGATAGCTCAGTGGATCTTTATGGCTGGAACAGGCAAATGCTTTGCTATCGGCTTCTGTCGTTAGCAAACTAGCAAGCTCTTGCATAGCGTGATTGAATAGTTCTTTGTTGACTTCTAATTCGCCGAGCGTAGCAAAAAGGTTCTTTAGAAATGGAACACTGTTCGGCATTGAACCTATCCTCCACTGGACAAATGATTGCCCAATGTCTATACTAGAAACAAGTCACTGTCAGGTGTGTTTCAAGGAGAGTTTTTCTGCATGGGAGATACAAAAGAAAAGAAACCCGAATCCCGACCTGCCCTGTCGTTTGTATTTGTCCATTCTCATAGTCAGCGCAAGCAATTACCTATATTCCACGAATCTACTACGTGGTGGTCGCGCTTCAGAATGTGGGTAGAATACCACAGCATCCAGTGGCGCTGGGACATCGAACGCCGGCTTGCTCGACTCTTCAATCGACGCTGGGGTGGATGAAGCTACTCCTTTGGTCTTGCCTGACCGTAGGTAGATGCCTCATTTCGTTCTGACTGAGTGCATAGCACTAGCTGCGTAGCAGCGTTGTCAGAACGAATTTCAAGTTCGCAGCAGCGTTGGCAAGACGAGTGAGAGACTTTACTCTTCCGATGCAAATCGCTGGTCGATTGCTAAATCACTTGTACGGACCATCCGTGGCCGAGTCTTTCTATTACGTACATAGCTAGCTATTTTCCGCTCTCGATGCCGCCGCAATCTACGCTCTTTGGCTTCAACAAACTCATTTGAAAGACGGAGGTAGAGCGCCTCCCACTGATCAAGTACCTGTATACGGTCATGCTTAGCTATTATTTCAAGACTTTTTGACCCCATGTGTCTGCGTAGTTCTTCATCTATGACAAGCACATCGAGATATTGCGCCATCTCTTCGCTGTCTCCCCTCTGGAACAAAAAACCATTTAATTCATGATGCACCAGTTCAGGTAGCGCGTATGCATCGGCGGAAACCACTGGCAGGCCACATGCCATAGCTTCCATCGTTGCCAGGCTTTGTAATTCCGCTTCTGAGGGAATAGCAAAGATATCTGCGAGCCGGTAAAGAGAAGCGAGGTCCTTGTCAGGAACAAATCCCAGAAATGATACTTTATCCATCAAGTTGAGTTGTTCAACTTTCGCGCGTAATTCTGCTTCAGCCGGGCCAGTACTGGCAATAGCGATGTGTGCATCTTGTGTCATCTTTGCAACAGCGTCAATCAGTACATCAATACGTTTTTCCTGGCTCAGACGATTGACAGAAAGAATGAGCGGGCGATCTTGCGGGAGGTGGAAGTGTTGCTGTAGTCGTATATCGCGATCACCCGGCGAAAACTTCTTCAAATCTACACCGTTAGAGATGGCTTGAGCAGGGGCGCGCAACCCATGCTCATAAAGCAGATTAAGAGCCGTCATTGTTGGCGCCGTTACATATTCGCAACGATTACAAAAGTGTACGAGATAACTGTAGGTTACATTCATAAAGGGCTTGCCAAATAGTGGATCCGAAGAAAGAGAACGACTCAAATTAATGGGTAAATAGTGATTTGTGACAATAACAGGTTTACGCAAACTTCCTGCCACAATTTGAGCAATATTGCCCAGGACGATTGGCGAGTGAATATGAATAATATCAGGGTCAATCTTTTTTAAGAGCCTGCGGAATGGAAGAATCGGCAAGAAGGGGATGCGGAGATCTTCATATGTAGGCCATTCAAATGAAGAGAAGCGATAAACATGCACTTTCTGTTCAAGGCGATGAACATCTCGCTGACCAGAGCTAGGCGCGACAACCCATACCTGGTTTCCGCGATTAGCAAAATCAACCGCAAGCCCCTGGGTGACCGTTGGAACACCACCGACCATTGGAGGATACTGATCAGTAACGATCATTATACGCATATTTATCGCTCGTTATTCACCAATCCCCGTTATTCCGCTGCAGTCTCTTCGCTCGTTGCAGCAGCAGCAGGTGCTTCAGCAGCAGCTTCTCCGACCCCTTCTGCAGCTTCCTCAGCCTTCTCAGCACGTGTGGCAGCGACCTTCGCTATGCCTTCATTGGGATCGGTAATCAGTGTAAAATTCGCAGGTAGTTTAGCATCTTCTGCATGTAATATAGAATCAATTTCGGTAAGCGAGGAGATATCGACTTCAATGTAGTCAACAATATCACTCGCGGTACATTCTACCTCGACGGCATCCAGAAGGTGGATCAAGACACCGCCCTCATTCTTTACTGCCGGAGCTTCGCCAACAAAGCGCACTGGAACTTTCATTGTAATACGTTCTGTTAAGCTTACGCGCGAGAAATCTATATGCAAAATTTTACCTGAACGGGGATCGCGTTGCACGCGCCGTACGAGCGCTGTCTGAACACGATTACTACCCGACATACGCAATGTGATGATGCTTGTTGCGGCATGCGCTCGCTTTAGTGCCTCAAAGGCAAGGGCTTCAACTTGAACAGTCTGTGACTCTTCATTATGGCCAGAAATATTGGCCGGAATAATGCCTGACTTGCGTAACTGCTTCGTAGCCTTTCCTGTAACTTCACGTGGGCTAATTTGTAATACCGTTTGTTGTGTCATTCTATAGAACTCTTTCTTTACGTGGGTGCGCTTCCTAATATGCACCTCTACTCTACCTTACCTATTTCACACGTCCTATTATCGCATATGTGGGTAATATCTCTGCTTATTTTACCATAATGGTACTACGTCTCTCTATCCTTTGTGGTAACAAACCTATCTATTCCTTCTATTTTTGAAGAAATCAAGCAAGTTGTCAGTTGTCATTGTATTGAGTACATCGCTAGCTCGTAACCAGCCTTTGCGCGCAATACCAATGCCAAAACGCATATCATCCAATCCACCTATGACATGTGCATCGGGATCAATAGGTATCTTGATGCCTTTGTCTCTTGCACGATGCAAGTATCGCCAATCCAGATCAAGGCGTGATGGGTGCGCGTTAATCTCAATACAAACGCCATGCTCAGCCGCCGCATCGATCACCGCGTCTAAATCCAGCGCATACCCTTCTCTCCCAAGTAGAATGCGGCCTGTTGGATGACCAATAATATCGACATAACGATTAGAGATAGCACGCAGCATGCGCTGTGTCTGTTCTTCGGGGGAAAGATTGAACAGGCTATGAATCGATGCAACTACGAAATCCAGCGTTGCCAATACATCATCAGCGAAATCAAGCGATCCGTCACGAAGAATGTCACATTCAGTCCCTTTGAGGATATGTAAGCGGCCAGAGTATTCTTTGTTCAGCAAATCGATCTCTTCGTGCTGGCGGCGCAGGTCTTCCTCATTCAAGCCTCCAGCATAAGCCGCCGTTTTACTATGGTCCGTCAAACCAAGGTAGGTCATACCACGCGCAATACATGCTTCAGCCATTTCACGTATCGTATTTTGCCCATCGCTCCACGTTGAATGCACGTGCAACACACCTTGTAGATCACTCTCCTGCACCAACTCTGGTAGAGTGTCGTTGACGGCCGCCTCGATCTCCCCCATGTCCTCACGTAACTCCGGCTCGATATAAGCCATACCAAGAGCGGCATAAATATCCGTTTCATCCTTACAAGGAACGAGTTCTAAGTGCGGTTCTTTTCCTTTGAAGAGTCCATAATCGTTGATTGTCATATTCATGCTGAGCGCACGCCTGCGCAAGGGAATATGGTGCTCTTTGGAGCCAGTAAAATGATGGAGGGTATATGGGAACTGACTGTCGTTGACGACGCGCAAATCCATATTGATACCACTGCTCAACACAACACTAGATTTTGTTTCGCCTTTCCCCGTGATGGCCTGAACCGATGGCTGACTTGTGAAAATATCCATAATCCTGCGCCTGGCATCTTCACTTGCAGAATCGGCAACGCTCACCACCATATCAATATCTCCTATTGTCTCACGGCGGCGGCGCAGGCTGCCTGCTACTTGTAGACGCACTATCTCAGGCAGCTCTTTCAATACTGTATAAATATGCGAGGCTTCCTCTTCGGCCACTGGATAGAGGAAACGGCCAGCATGTTGAGCAAGAAATGCGATACCCTGCACAATCTTATCCTGAGTCTTCTTGCCAAATCCCGGAAGAGCTGCTACTTTGTTCTCCTCGCATGCTTGTACTAAATCGGGGATACTTTTGACATGCAACTGGTTATAGATAGCATTGATTTTCTTTGGCCCTACTCCCGGAATGCGCATCATTTCAAGCTTAACAGGAGGCGTAGTCTCAACCAATTCGTCATAGAGCGCGATATGCCCTGTTTCAACAGCTTCTTCGATACGTTTGATACTGGTTGATCCCAACCCAGGCACACCTTTCAGTTTGCCCTCGCGAGTCAGTTGCTCGATGTCTCCATCCAGTCCGTTCACAGCGCGGGCCGCGTTCTGGTAGGCTCGCACTTCGAAAGGATTGCTCCCCTCCTTCAATTCAAGCAGTGAAGCAATTTCATCCAGTAAATTAGCAACTTGATTCTTATCCATATAGTGCCATCCTCTATCAGGTTAAACGCATATCAAAAAACTCGGGTTGGTACAGTGTCACTTCAAAGGGTGTACGTCCTTTGAGATCACGACTAAGGTAACGTTTGCAATCGAAATGCACGATCAACCAGCAATACAGCTCCTTGGTGACAAAAACGGCATCCCAGGGTTTCTCGTTACCCATGTCGAGTATCTTGTCGCAGACAAAACAGCGACCCTTTTCGACAGCCACAGCCTTTTCAAACCATTGATACACAAAGCTGTTGAAATCGTCCAGTGTCATCATATCGAGAGAAGATTCTGGATAGCCGAAGAGTACAGGATCAGGACATTCCCGGAAGTCTTCTTTATTCTTACTTAGCGCTATGATGGGTGCTTTGAAAGTAACCTTGATTTCATCATGCTCCGGGTCGTCCGCTGAAGTTATGATATCTTGGAGCAGGAGGCCTTCACGAGCAAACCATGCTAGTAGTTCGTTTCTCATTGATATAATGTAATCATAGTAGTTTATTCAGTGCCTGTTCATGCACTTTATACGCACTCCCCCCAAACAATACCATCAACACCTGTTGCAAGCATGTGGGCTTCCTTATATGTTCGATGATCGTACGGAGAGCAATTGGAGCGGCTAACTCCAATGGATAGCCATAAATGCCCGTGCTGAGAGAGGGGAAAGCGATACTCTTAACCTTGTGTTGCTCGGCAAGGTTGAGACAACTCTGATAAGCACTCGTGAGCAGGCGTTCATCGTCGTGACTGCCGCTATAGATGGGGCCAACAGCGTGAAAGACATATTTCGCCGGGAGTCTACCAGCCGTTGTAACTACAGCTTCTCCTGTGGGACACCCACCTATCTTACGACATTCTTCCATGATGCTCGGTCCACCAGCACGATGAATCGCGCCATCGACGCCTCCTCCACCCCGAAGGCCCGAATTTGCCGCATTGACAATGGCATCCGCTTGCACTTCAACAATATTTCCTCGCATCAGCGCCAGTGTTACGCCGTTGATAGTCCGAGTAGCCATAAATATCTCTTCCATCTACAGTAACAAACCGAAAGGTTCCTCCATCAATCGTTTGACTTCCTGCAAGAACCGCGCGGCGGTTGCTCCATCGATAGCGCGATGATCAGATGACAACGTCACTTTCATGCGATCACGTACAACTACCTGTCCATCTACGACTACAGGCGTTGGTGTAATCGAGCCAACGGCTAGAATGGCAGATTCTGGCGGATTAATGACCGCAGTGAAACTATCCACATCAAACATGCCCAGATTACTTACAGTGAATGTGCCCCCGCTGATATCCTCTGGGCGCAGTTTGCCCGTGCGAGCCAGATCGGCCAGGCGTCGTGATTCACGTGCGATAGCGAGAACACTCCGCTGGTCTGCATTGCGTAAAACGGGTACAATCAGGCCTTGTTCAAGCGCCACCGCCATACCAATATGTACCTGTTTTTTCAGAATTAAACGATCCTCAGCGAATGAGACATTGACCTGTGGCATACGAACCAATGCAAGTGCGACTGCTTTCACAATCAGGTCGTTGAAGCTAACTTTGACAGGGTTCGGCTCGTTCTGTGCGTACTCATTGATCTGTCGTCGCAAGTCAGCCAGCTTCCCGGTGTCGATGACGCTTGTCACATAGAAGTGCGGAGATGTCTGCATGCTCTGGCTGAGTCGCTTCGCAATAGTGCGTCGCATAGCAGTTAGCGGTATCTCAGTCGTTTCAGTGGCTTCAATAGGTGCTGGTTCGGCTTCTAGTATTGGTAATTGGGCTGGTGTTGAGGGCGCTACAGCTTCTTGCTTTTGTGAAAGAGCGGCCTCGATATCTAACTTGATGATACGGCCATTTGGTCCAGTTCCCTCAACTTGACTATAATCTAACTGATTTTCTTCTGCTATACGACGCGCGATAGGTGAGATAAAAATACGACCCTGGCTGCCTGTGTCTGTAGGAGATTGAACGCCTGTTTGCTTCGCTCGATAGTCACCTTTCGCTTCGCTCAGCGCTTTTCCGCTTCCCTCGCCAGTTGTAGCGGCTTTCTTCATCTCTTGTGTAGCTGCGACTTTTACCGCACCATTGCCAGACAGGGAATCGGGTAGAGGCTCATCAGGTGTACCAATCAACGCAATACTCGCGCCTATTGGCGCAGATCCACCTTCGGGAATCAGTATTTTACGGAGCACTCCACTGGCAAATGACTCTATCTCAATATTGACTTTATCTGTCTCGACCTCTGCAAGTGACTCGCCTTTCGCTACCTGGTCACCCTCTTGTTTAATCCAGCGAAGGATCTTACCTTCTTCCATCGTATCACCCATTTTGGGCATTTCAACAGTTTTCATCGTTTCACTCCGCATCAACCATGAACTAGCGCCTGTGGCACAATAGCTTTTACTGCGTTGACAACATCGCTCTTATTGGGCAAAGCAGCGCGTTCTAACACTTTTGAGTACGGCATCGGCACATCGGCGCTGTTGACATGCTGGATCGGTGCATCCATATAATCAAAGGCGAATTCATAGATCAGTGCGGCAAGGCCCTGACCAGTTCCAAAGTACTTCCACCCTTCTTCAGCAATTACAACGCGATTTGTCTTTTTCACCGAGTCAAGGATCAGGTCGATATCAATAGGACGGATACTTCTCAGGTCGATTACTTCAGCCTGGATGCCCTCTTCTGCCAGTTCTTCTGCAGCTTGTAGTGTTACATGCAACATACGCGAGAAGGTAATGATTGTCACATGCTGGCCCTCACGTTTTACCTCACCTCGATCAAGTGGAACTGTATATTCTACACCTTCGTCGGGTACCTCGCCTTTTACATTGTAGAGTAGTTCATGTTCAATGAATAGCACCGGGTTGGGGTCGCGCACTGCCGATTTGAGCATGCCTTTGGCATCATAAGGAGTGGCTGGCATGACAACTTTGAGTCCTGGGATATGCGCATACCAGGACTCAAACATTTGAGAATGCTGCGCGCCTCTCTGTGCTCCTCCACCTCCTGGCATCCGCACAACAAGAGGAATTTGCGGTTGTCCACCGAACATATAATGGAATTTTGCCGCGCTGTTAACCAGCAAATCGCTGGCAAGCAGGCTAAAGTTGATGGTCATAAGCTCGAGAATAGGACGTAACCCCCCAAGTGCAGCGCCAATGGCCGCACCCGTAATAGCTTCTTCAGCTAGAGGGGTATCGCGCACCCGCTTTTCACCAAATTCTTCGAATAGTCCTTTTGAAACGGCATACGTGCCGCCATACCCGGCAATATCTTCGCCTAAAATAAAAATGCGCTCATCGCGTAACATCTCTTCACGGATGGCTTCTCGTAGCGCATCACGATACGTAATAGTACGCATACTCTACTCCTCTCATGCGTGTGAGTTCGAAACACCAGGCGCGATAACAACGGCCACGCATGCTTAAGTTCTTTTTTATTTCTTCTCGTAACGGTAGCTGAGCGCGGTGGAATTATCAACCATAACGTCAGTATAAAGTTCTTCCAGTTCTGGAAATGGACTATTCTCGGCAAACTCGGCAGCATCCTCTGCTATCTCAGTAGCCCTGGCATCGTTCTCGTCAAGTTGGGCCTGAGTTGCCAGATCGAGATCAAGTAATTTCTTCTCAAAAAATCCGATGGGGTCGCGCGAGGTTCGCCATTGTTGCTCTTCTTCTCGACTGCGATAATAGGCGGGGTCTGTCATGGAATGTCCTCGGAAACGATAGGTTTTGACCTCGAGCAATGAAGGGCCTTTCCCGCTACGCGCATGCTCAACGGCACGTTTCGCAGCCTCATAAACCTTGATTACATCCATACCATCAACTTGCTCACCAGGCAATGTATAGGCAACAGCGCGAGGAATTAAAGAATCAACAGCCCAGGCCTTTTCAACAGCCATACCCATCGAGTACTGATTATTTTCGCAGATATAGACGACAGGTAATTTCCAGATGGAAGCCAGGTTGAGTGATTCGTGGAAAGCTCCTTCATCTACAGCCCCATCACCAAAAAAGCAAGCTACGATGGTATCGAGGCCTTGATATTGCATGGAAAGCGCTACCCCTGCTGCTATCGGCATCTGAGCGGCGACGATGCCATTGCCACCCATGAGTCCTAACTCATTGCTCCACATATGCATAGAGCCGCCTTTGCCTTTGCTACACCCGGTGATTTTCCCAAAAAGTTCTGCCATTACCGCTCGTGGCTCCATACCTTTGGCGATAGCATGTCCATGCTCACGATAACTGGAGAGAATCTTATCATCGGCTCTCAGAGCCGTGATAGCACCTATACCTACAGCTTCCTGGCCTATATAAAGGTGCATAAAGCCGCCAATTTTACCACGTGTATATTCCTCTGCACTCTTCTCTTCAAAACGTCGAAGCAGCGCCATTTTGTAATGCATTTCCAGTAGTTGTGTTCGGGTAAGACCCGCGAGTGTCAAGTCGCTGATCGCCATAGGCCCCTCTTTCTTCGTAAGTATCACGTTTTTAGTCTTTGCATGACCTCATGTACTACTTTGTAGTGAGGTCTAAATTTTCACATCTTTGTGATCTTATTTTACTCTATTCATGAATGATATGTATAGACCGTTAGCATGTTCAAGAACGCGGCCCAAAAATGACAATCCCTTGGGGGATTGGCCTATGATATACAGGCGGGATATGAGATAGCCTGCCTGAATCATTTCTCTACCAATTCCGACAAGGGATAGTTATACTATGGCAGCGAGGAAAAACATTTTGTAAGGGCAGCATTCTGCCCCCATTAACACTCTGAAAGAGCAACCCTATGGGGTGCTCTTCAATCACTTTTTGATCTTGACGACCGCCTCCGAGAGTTCTTTCCCAGGAGAGAAACGCACACGATTTTTTGCAGGAACCTGGATAGGTTTGCGATCCCTTGGGTTAACTCCTTTACGAGCTGCACTCTTGCGTACCTTGAAAGAACCAAAGCCCACCAGACGTAC
>DATMNR010000323.1:0-5018 GCA_035568795.1 Ktedonobacteraceae bacterium | reverse complement strand
CGCTGCAAAGGCCAGATAAGCAGAGCCACAGCCGCAGTCGAGTATGTGAACAGGTGTTTTTTCAAAATGCTCAAGTTCGCCTGTATGTTCAAGTAGCTTGAGAAACTCATTGATCTGAGAAAACTTTCCCTGCATGCTTGGCCGTACTCGTCCCTGGTCATCCATAATACCGGTAGCTTGTAGAAATGCATCGGGTTTATCTGCTGGTAGAAGCAGTTTCTTGCTGACATCATGAGCAAGCGGTATTTCGCGATTGGCTTTTGAAGGTTTGTCACGACGAAGAATTGCTTTCCCCTTCGGAGTAATCTGCACTCGTAGATCTTCCATCGTCGATTGAACAACGAGAGATTTGAAAGGGAAAGCAAGTATCTCATCGAGCTTCTGACTGGCCTGCGAACCACGATAGTTTTTGGTAATATCTTGCTTCTGACTTAGATAGGAAAATTGCAGGTAACGCTCATTTTTGATCAAAACAGGGCGCACGATTACCTGACGCCAGGACATACCGGCATCTTGAGGCCGCCCTTTCATTGTGAAACGTACAAATTTCTGCTCGTCCAGCACAAGACGTTTTACTTGCTCTTTATATTCCACAACCATCATATAACCACGTTTAACACCTTATTTTACAATCAGCACCGGGCAGTTCGCTTTCTCAATTAAGGCATGGCTAACACTGCCCATAATTGCTCCTCGAAGCGCACTGAGGCCACGCGTGCCCACTACTATTATATCAGCCCCGATTTCATCTGCTACCTTCAGGATCCCCCCATCTACCCTATTATCCACAACAACGCGCCCAGTGACAGTCACATCTGGGGATGTAACGAGGCTCTTGATTTCTGCCACCGCAGTATCAACGATCTCCTGGGCATGGACAAGCTCTTCTGAATTTGTCTCTTCATGTACCAGTGGAACGTCATGACGTGGCTCTCCAGGTACTTCCACAGTTGCCCGTTCCTGAGTGACCGGCTGAACACGCAGGTGTACATAAAGAACTGTCACTTCCGCTTCATGGCGGCGGTCCGCTACCTGAGCGCTAAAACGTACGGCTCTCTCAGCATATTCTGAGCCATCTGTTGGAACTAGTACATGATGAATCACTGGCAGGACTCCTTTCTCTCATTGACACGTACCTTCGTTGGTACAAATATAGTCGAGGCTCCAATCATGGCCAGGAATGCCTCTTTGAGAATAGTCTAACTCAATTTGCTGGTCAGCGTCCAGCGAATGAATCTCAATCAAAACACAATTGTTGAACTTTTACGAATTTTTTAATGATTCTTGCTTAAATTCGTTTTATTTCTGTTACGTTTCTGCTATACTTGCACAAATATCTTGTCTCATCTGATTTTCATTTGATGAGAGTCGGAGCAATGAAGATCGCTGCATCACATTGAGGCAGATGAACACAAGCTATGTGTTATTATCATGATAAATAAATATTCATTACCAAATAAATAAGAACACTCGTAGGTGCCGATTTATCGGCCTTCACGATATCCCGATTTATTGTTAACATTCATTGATCAATAGATATACCCAAAACATTTGATCGCAAGGAGCAATCGACATCGATGTCGCAAACTGAACCAGGCTGGCTTCATCATCGTAGAGGAGCTTTTGATAAATCTTTGCATGGAGAAGTGAGAACTTTGCAATTGCACCTGCCAAATGATTTTGCCTTCGATGACCACCTACCATTTATAATCGTAGGATATAGCCTTCCCTGTGAAAGACATCCAGAACGCAACGAAGATAGCTTTCTCATAGAACAACATAGCGGTTTAATTGCGGTTTTCGATGGTGTGGGAGGAAGCGTTGCGGGAGATATTGCATCGCAGGCCGCCAGACGCGCAACACTTTCAGGCTGGAAAAGCGCCCTCGAGCAAATTTATAGACAACGCAATGCACGACGCTTTCTTAAAGATTGCGATCAAGTCGATTTTTGCACATTACTACAACACCTCATTGAACATGCCGACGAAATAATACGCACCGATGGTGTAAGAGAGGCTGGTACCGACGATCTTGCCACAACAGTAGCCATTGCGGCTCTCTGTCATCGTCCCGGGGAAAATGAGTTCAATATGGTGTATGCGCATGTCGGAGATAGTCGTATCTACCTATTGAAGAAGGATGAACCTCTCCAACGTATGACAATTGACGACGGGCTGCTGGGTAAGTTGATCGAGAACGAGATCGTCAACGAGGAGGACGCTCGCAGGATTGATCAAGCTATGCGCGCGGAAGATCTCAGCGATGCAGAAATTAGTTATTTTCGCATGCGAGGTGGTATTACACAGGCATTAGGTGGCCCACTCCCACCAGAAATCCATATCGACGAGATTCCAATCGCCATTGGTGACCGCATTCTCCTCTGTACTGACGGAATTCATGATAATCTTACCGACCTTGAGATCGAAGAAATCTTGCGCAAAGCTCCTCGTAATGCAGCTGCGCGACTGCTCGTGAAATACGCTCTACTACGTTCACGCGAAGAACGCCAGATCACTATTCGTGCAAAACCCGATGATATGACCGCGATCGTGTTAACACGACGCTATTAATATAGCATATGATCACCTCGCTATTCACTGCATTCCGTGATAGCACTCCCAGTCATCCTGAGTCATCTCCATGGGTGTCATCCTGCACCCACGCGCGTGTCATTCTGAGCGCCAGCGAAGAATCTCGGTGCCCAGCGCGTGGGCGATTCGTCAACCAATACAAAAGTACCATTCAATTTCGACTTTGCACGCGATTATTTTAACCGTGTGCTACACTCAAACACGAGTTCATATTTTTTTAATGGACGATCGCGGTACCAGACGGAGGAGTTGTGCGTATCAACCAGAAATTCTGGTATATTTTCAGTCTTTTTTTGATCATCCTGCTTGCCGCATGTGGAGCTGGCCAAAGCAACCACATTGTGCAGGTACAGCCAATTACTGCCGATAGCCTCAGCATCGCACAACACCCAACACCCACTACCTCCATCACCATACCTGAGCAGATAGCCACGGTTGTAAGCACTCCTCCAAATCAAACAAATACGAACGGTGTGCCACCCGCTACTGTTTCCGGCCCTGTCAATGGACCAGCTCCCTACGGCCAACCTCCACCTATCACATCCGAAGAATCTCAGCTTACCCAGCAACTCTTTGCGTTGATCAATCATGATAGAGCCGTACGCGGCCTCTATCCATTTGTCTGGAACTCTACACTTGCGAGCGGAGCGCGCCTGCACAGTTGGAATATGGTTCACTGTGGATTTAGCCATACCTGCCCGGATGGATTAGATCAATGCGTGCGTATTGCCAATGAAGGTTTCGCAGGATTTACGGATTGCGGCGAATGCATTGGCCTTGCTGGCCCATCAACACCACCCTGGAATAATGTGTACGCAGTGCAAGAAAGTATGATCGATGAGGGGCCTACTGGATGGCATTTCATTCACCTGACCAGCACCACGCTACACCGCGTTGGCGTAGGCATCTACGTTGATAGCAGCGGGTGGGTCTGGTTTACCGAGGATATGGTAAGCTAAGGAAGCTAAAACAGGGCGGCCGCAAGGGCGCGCCCGTACCATACTGGTGCTTACTCTCTGTTACACTTACCCGGTTATTTCTTTGCTGCTAAGTATAATTTTTCGTTCTTCACCCCATTTTCCCTCCCATTCCCATTGTTGCTTTGCATGTCTTTCTTCAGTCAAGCAAGCAAGACGCATCTTAAAGCTGTCCACGTCCTGTACGATACATTCCACGCTGAGCGCACAGGTACCCCACTGTACAGGCGCAATGCTATAACTGGCGCCCTTGCGACGTAGAGCCTGCGGCATAACTGGAACTACCCTAAGCACTCCCTGCTCTTCCTCTCGCAATCCCATTACATAACGAATGAGCAGGAACACGCTAAGCGCGCCCCAACCATATCCTTCGATACCAGCGTTCACGTAGTCTATGGCGCCCCACTTGCCCACAGCCAGCGATCTGCGATACTCCCGTGTCACGCCCGGTAATCCACCATACTCATCCAACTCACGACCATCAGTACTACGATACGAGCCATCGATAAACCGAAATGCCAGCTCAGCAGCATCTACAGGCATGTCCGCGGCAGCGGCAGCCCCAACAAGTGTCATCACAACGGGGGGCCATGAGAGTGGAGCCCACCCGGAGCTATGCATGGGGGGCTGTGCCAGAAATGGACGCAATTGCTCAACCTGGTCCCTGCCAACCACACGGCAAAACACAGGTGCAAGGTGCATGGCATCTTGCTGCGTCGACCATTCGCGTGCCATCGAATCGTAATCTCGAAACCAGCCATTGTGCCACATCGTTCTGGTCTTTTCGGCATACTCAGCGGCTATCTTTTGCCACCATGCTGCCTCCTGAGCAAGATCGCTTTCCTGTTGATCTGATTCCAGCACATCCTCTTGTCGCCTCCTTCCAGCGAGCAAAGCTGCCCAACGAGCAAGAATCTCAGCGCTCAATGCGACACTCGCCTGCAAATCCACAGGGCGCACATGCTGAATGATCGTGCCACCCGTTTGTTGCGGCCCAAAACGGCTGGAGACATCCTGGCCGCTCTCCCATGAGCAGGCATAGAAGATCCAGCCCTCGGCATCGCGACGCTGCTCTAACCACCAGCGCAGATAGGCCGCTGCTCTGGGGTACAGCCGCCTGAGCCAGAGCATGTCACCTGTGCGTCGAAAGAGTTGATCGCAGCACCATAGCGGATATCCCCATTCAGGAGCAGTACCGCACAACTGACCATCATCGGCCACCATATTATAACTGCCGTCCTCGCGCATGCAAGGCTGTTGTGGATGCAGAGCAGACTCAAAATGAGCAAGCATCACTTCCGCGGCCAATTCGGGATTGGCATAGCTCAAGAACAGTACATCCATAGCCGCTTCCGCCAGAACTGTGCGTGGCGCTTGAATCTGCATGCCGTCCCAAAAAGTAGAAATAACTCCAGCAGGTGGGCGAATCGTCATTCGCAGTGTTTCGAGG
>DATMNR010000322.1:0-3285 GCA_035568795.1 Ktedonobacteraceae bacterium | reverse complement strand
GGCTTACTATCACCGGGATTCGAGGACTGACCGAGGCGCAGAAGGCCACGTTGCGTGCCCTGGGGGCCGTGGAGGATGAAGCGGATGAGCAGAGCAGCCGCCCCGAGCAGGCAGCCGAGCTCTAGCCGCCGCGGCTGGCTGGCCCACCAGGAGCGCGCGGGTGCGCCTTTGGCACTGCGGGGGAGCGAGTTCGATCCAACCGGGTTCCACCTGGATGCAGCTCACCATGCTTCGCAAAACGACGCTTGCACAACCGGCCTAGCCACGCTCAATCTAGCGGTCAGGGACCAGGGGAGGTGGTGAGGGACGTTTTCGAAGAGGGATGGCAGGGGTGCAAGAGTGGCCTCCAGGTTTCGACCACAGGAGGCCCTTTTTTTGACGAGTACCCTCGCCAGGGAGGTGTATTTACAACTTCCAATACCAGTACCCTAGATGCGGAGCGGTTTGCCCAGGTATGTTCCTACCAGTGCTCATGATTGGGCACTACAGTCGCACTTGTTAACCCAACAAAAAGAGCCTGAAAAATAGAAGAAGGGGTCACTAGAATAAGCCTTAGCGTGAGTTTTTACCGGGCCTATTCTAGTGACCCCTTCTGCCTAAAATCACTTTTGAGAAGTGCAAAGGCTTTCTCGTCATGAAAGCGGTTGTTCTCGAAGAGGCGCTCGCGCAGCAGACATTCTTCTTGAAAGCCCAGCTTTTGAAGGATGCGTACCGAGGCGAGATTAGGGAGGGCAACATGGGCTTCGATACGATGAAGCTGGTAGTGCTCAAAGCCAAATGCAATGATTGCCTCCAGAGCCTCGGGCATGAAGCCCTTGTTCCAAGAGGATTTGGCGAGCACATAGCTCAACTCGGCAAGAAAATTATCCTTGTCGTGGAAGAAGCCACAATTTCCCACTATGGTGTCTTCGCCCTTAATAGTGATACCCCAGCGTATGCCCTCGTTGTTTTCAAAGCGAGCGCGATGGCGTTCGATACTACGTTGTGCCTGTTCAAGATGAGTCATGAGAGGGTCGTAATAGCGCACGACTTCGGCATCGGACAGAAGTCGGAAGACGGTCTCGGCATCTTCCGGCCTCAATTCGCGCAATATGAGGCGCTCCGTTTCTAACAGAGGAAACGTTTCAAAGTGTAGGTCATTACCCATATGTGTCCTGATACTTTCCTTAGGATGATTTTTGGTGGTCTTTGACCTGCACATCATATCACAGGGCAAATAGCAAAGTGTGCTCAAATGCTTGGGATTCATTCCAAGACCTTGCATCACTGGCTCAGAGAGGCCAATTTGCCCTTGGCTGCCCATCCGAGAGATGCACGCATCAAATGTGTGGCGCAGGAACACCTCCAGGAAGTGGCGAGACTGCATGGGCGCCCACTCCAGGCATCTCAGCTGTTAGATGCAGTCTCGCCTTCTCTCGTTCCGTCTCAGGCGCAAGCCCCCCATGTGCCTGAAAACGGGGTGGAACCTTCTTCCACGGCCTACGGATCTGAAACGGACCTGACCCAGAAACTGGCTTGCCTGGAAATCAAGATGGTGACTTTTCAGGAGCAGCTTACCCAACTCGCGCTGGCGCTGCTCAAAGAGCGGGAGCGATCGGTCCACATTTGACCCAATTTACCAGCTATTGCTTGAGTCGTTTGTCGATTATGATGTTGCTGAACGTCGCCGGGCTGCTTCGCGTTCCCAACCATGCGCGAAGGTGCGGTCTTCAATAGTTTCACCACTTGCAAGCAAGTCCGTTGGAAAGTCCTCCAGGCGAAGATCGGCGCCAATTTTGCAGTTACGGCCAACAGTCAACTGATCGGGCAGATGTGCGCGTTTACCGATGAGAGTGATGCCGGTGTTCAGTCGGGTGGGTTCCAGCTTATTCGGGGTCATCTCATCGCCATAGCCGATCTTGCAGTTCTCGCCAACAACTACCTCTTTATCCAGGATGTTATGATCGATTACGCTGCCCGCGCCTATGATTGCGTCAAAGAGAATAATAGAATCCCGCACGATAGCGCCTTCCTCAACGACAACTCCGGGCGAGAGCACGCTGCGTTCAACTTGACCTTTGATGATACATCCATGTGAAATAAGGCTGCTCGTGATGTGCGCTCCGCTATACACGTGTGCAGGCGGTCGCTCTTCGCTACGAGTATGTATTACCCAGGTTGGATCGTAGAGATCGAAGGCTGGCTGATCGTCGAGAAGCGCCATGTGTGCTTCCCAATACGATTGAATGGTGCCCACATCCTGCCAGTACCCTGTAAAAGGATAGGCATAGACACGTTTGCCCTGTACCATCATAGTGGGAATGATATTGTGTCCGAAATCATGTCGCGTACGCTGGTCTCCAGTATCGGTAGCTTGCGCATCATCAATCAAGACCTGAATAAGTGTATCACGATCGAAGACATAAATACCCATCGAACCGAGTGTACCGCGTGGTTTCTCCGGCTTCTCTTCAAACGAAATGACCTGCCCATCGGCTCCGGCTTCTAGTATGCCAAAGCGGTGTCCTTCTTCAAGAGGCACAACAACTGCACCAAGCGTGACAGCAGCGTTGTGCTGCTGGTGGAAGGAGATCATTGGCCCATAGTCCATGCGGTAAATATGGTCACCTGCAAGGACGAGCACATAATCGCAGCGTGTCTCCATAATGAAGCTGAGGTTCTGATAGACGGCGTCCGCGGTACCCTGGTACCAGTCTGACTCGTGATGGCCCATATAGGGTTGAAGCAGGCGGATGCCGCCCTGCTGTCTATCCAGATCCCAGGGCTTGCCGATGCCGATGTGATCGTGCAGTGAGTGGGGACGATACTGGGTCATAACGGCAACATCTGCGATACCTGAGTTCACGCAATTACTGAGGGCAAAATCAATGATACGGTACTTACCGGCGAAGGGGACGGCTGGCTTGGCTCGCTTTTGTGAGAGAAGGCTCAATCGCTCGCCCTGACCTCCGGCTAGTATAACTGCGAGTACTTTGCTCATTGCTTGCTCATCCTTTCTGTAAGGTGTGTGGATGTTCAAAGTTACTCCACGATGAGTGATTCATTATATCTTACCGAGGGGGCTGTGGGTGTGTCATGCTTGTCATTCTGAGCGTTAGCGAAGAATCTCACGCGCTTGACATCGAGATTCTTCGCTGACGCTCAGAATGACAAAGACAGGCGGCTTTATCATTACCAGTCCGTCTGACAAAGACAGGCGGCTTCATCATTACCAGTCCGTCTGTACAACAGCATTTCTTTTTGCATGGTATGATAGCAGAGAGAAAAAGCTTCGGGCGGTGCTTC
>DATMNR010000321.1:0-8639 GCA_035568795.1 Ktedonobacteraceae bacterium | reverse complement strand
TGTAAGAAGATGTGAATGTGTGGCATGGGGATATCCTTTCTAGGCAAGAAAAACCTAAAGTTCTATTTTAAGAATTGCTCTCAACGCATTAACCATTTGTGGGATTATCTGTAGTAATTCTGCTGTTGTTTTGCTGGCCTCCACCACAACCGTTCCCATCTATGGAAAGCTTGCCGACATCTTCGGGCGCAAGCCAGTCTTTCTTTTTGGAACTGCATTATTTCTCATCGGCTCAGCTGCTTCAGGTGCTTCTCAATCAATGGAGCAGTTGATTGTCTTTCGCGCCATTCAGGGTTTAGGAGCAGGTGCGGTTTTACCAATCGTGCTCACTATCATCGGCGACATTTTTGTACTTGAAGAAAGAGCGAGAGTGCAAGGGCTTTTTAGCGGTGTCTGGGCCGCATCTAGCATTATAGGCCCTGCGCTTGGTGGGTTGATTGTTGACCATTTCTCCTGGCGATGGGTCTTTTATATCAATATTCCCTTCGGCCTGCTCTCAGCTTTCCTGCTTATTATTGCTTTCAAAGAGAAGATCGAACGCAAGAAACTGTCTTTAGATTATATCGGCACGTTAACGCTCACAGGTGGGATTGTAGCGTTGCTCTTCGCGCTCCTTCAAGGAGGAACAAGTTGGGCATGGAACTCGCTGCCAAGTATCGCCTTTTTTGCACTAGCTGTCCTTCTGCTAATCCTTTTCGTCTACCAGGAGCGCCGCGCACCAGAGCCGATTCTCCCATTGACACTGTTTAAGAATCGCATTATTGCCATTTCAAGTATTGGTGGAGTCATTCTTGGGGTGATTATGTTCGGTGTCACGTCATATGTTCCACTTTTCGTACAGGGTGTTAAAGGAGGTACAGCTACTAGCGCAGGAGTTACACTTGGGCCATTATTGATCGCATGGCCTATTTCATCCACTTTGAGTGGAAAGGTAATCTTGCGATTTGGTTATCGTTTCACTGCTGTGATGGGAGCACTCTTCGCAGCAATAGGGATGGGAATGGTGACGTTCTTGCGAGTGGATACAAGTTTGCCGTTCATTGTAACAGCGATGTTTATCATTGGTACAGGTTTGGGTTTCATGAGCACTTCATTTGTCATAGCAGTGCAAAACGCTGTTCCCTGGAATCTGCGAGGTGTAGCGACAGCCTCTACCCAATTCGTGCGTACAATGGGTGGCACTGTTGGTGTTGCTGTAATGGGAACGATTCTCAATGCGCAAATGGCGCTTCATTTGGTACCGATCTTTGCACATTACGCCGATGTTTTGGCTCGACTGCCGAAAGGGCTAGCTCCTTCGAATGTATTGCTCACTCCCGATGTGCGAAGCACTCTACCCGTCAATTTGTTGAACCAGTTACAATTGGCTCTGGCGCAGAGTCTTTTCTGGATCTATGCGTTAATGTTCGTCTGCGCTCTGATTGGGTTGGCGTTCATGTTCTTGTTACCAGGAGGAAACGCTGAGCAGTATGCTTATAAGGATGACAAGCAAGAGAGCGCTCATTTGGTACCGAAGAAACTTGAACCAGAGATTACTTCGATTGGCTAGCGTGTTGCCGCTGTATACATGTTAACAACTCCCACAGTGCGTTTTCGATTCGAGGCTTTTTGAGCGAGCGATGCTGAAAGTGCCTATTACCTCTTGCGAATTACGCGTTCCATTTCGCGTTTGACGTCTCGTTCAGCGATTGCTTCGCGTTTATCATACAATTTTTTTCCACGACACAGACCTAACTCGATTTTTGCTTTTCCTCCTTTGAGGTAGAGTTTGAGAGGAATGAGAGTTAGACCCTTTGTAGCTACTTTTGCTTGAAGTTGCTCGATCTCACGCCTGTGGAGTAAAAGCTTGCGATTGCGCAACGGCTCGTGGTTATAGCGATTGCCGTGTTCATAGACTGCTATATGCGCGTTCTCAAGCCATAGTTCTCCGTTGCGTGCGATAGCATACGAGCCACGCAAGTTTACTTTGCCGTCACGGATAGATTTGATTTCAGTACCTACTAATGAAATGCCAGCCTCAATCGTGCGTTCGACAAAGTAGTCGTGATATGCCTGACGATTGACTGAGATTATTTTGACGGGTACGTTACTCGTCTGAGTTTTAGATTCGTGCTTGTTCGATGTTTGTTTTGCCATTGAAAAACTCCATTTTACAGGACGGAGATCTGCTGCATAATATTAAGCAGCAGGGACACTGCGCAAGAGTGATTGCTTTCCTCTTAAGCAGGTACAGTCATTGTTCACGTTCAATTGATAAGCTACATCTTGACACAAGATGAGAAACAGCCTACTAGTATTACCAGGACAAAAAGAAGGTTCATTCATGATACTACACAGGTATGTTTTCGTCGAGATGTGAATTCTTACCTTACAAAACACCAACCCGCGTCAAATGTATGGTGAAAGTATGAATATGAATGTATAGATGAGTTTTTATGTACTGGCATAGACAAGATATATGCTATTTTCTCCTGGAAGTTATATTAGACTGTTTCAAAATATTGTAGAAAGGTTCTTTTATGTTCTACCATCTCGGCAAGTTAGCCACCCGCTATCGCTGGTTGATAGTGGGATTTTGGATGGTTGCTATTGCCACATCACTACCATTTGCACCGCGAGCGAGTGAGGTACTACATTCAGGCGGTTTTGTGAGTCCTGATGTCGAATCACAGCAAGCGATAAATCTCCTGGTTCAAAAGCTCCATCTCGACTTGACAGTTGTTCAAGTTATTTTTACCAGTCAACATTACACTGCTGATAGCCCGCAATTTATACAAGAATCACAAATGGCTCTAGCAGGTATACGAGGGATGTCGGAAGTGTCAGGAATAGTGAGTTTTACAGATAATCCAAGGCAAGTGTCCTTGGATCGCCATGCCGCATATGTCAATGTTTTATTGAAACCCGATCCTGATAGCGCTCCGAAGCTCTTGCCAGCATTTGAGCGTCGTCTACAAACGGTACCTGACTTAAAAACCAGCATAGGTGGAGGACCGGTTTTTTACGAGGATATTCAAACTGTAAGTGAGAGTGACTTACGGCGCGCAGAAATGCTGGCATTCCCCTTTGCAGTAATTGCCCTTTTGCTGGTGTTTCGCTCGGTTATAGCTGCCGTTCTTCCTGCTTTGGTGGGAGGAGGTGCAGTGATTGCCTCGCTCGCACTCATCTTTGGACTTGGACAAATCACGACTCTTTCCATCTTTGTACTGAATATCACCACATTGTTTGGTCTAGGTTTGGGCGTAGATTACTCGCTATTCATTGTAAGTCGTTTCCGCGAGGAATTGAACCGCGGTCGTAGTGTCGAAGAGGCAGTCGCCATCACGATTGCTACGGCTGGACGTGCCGTAACTTTCTCTGGTCTTACAGTTTCAATCGGTCTTCTAGGCCTAATTTTTTTTCGTATCAATATGTTACGTTCGGTTGGCATAGGGGGAGTACTCGTTGTTTTGATGGCAGTACTTGCTGCAATTACCTTGTTGCCTGCTGTTCTGGCTATTATAGGTACACGGGTAAACGCATTCCCTGTGCGCTTTCCAAGATTATGGGGGCGAAAACAGATTCAGCTCAATCCCGATGGTTCGACCCCTATCGATCCTCAATATGGGTTCTGGTACCGTCTTTCACAATTTGTCATGCGCTATCCTTTGCGCATCTTCGTGACTGTTCTCTTCCTTATGATTGGGTTGGGATTGCCTTTCTTGATGGTTCGCTTCTCTGCTCCAGATGCCTCGATTCTTCCTGCTGATGTACCTTCTCGCGCAGCATATGATTTACTCGCAAGTCGTTTTAATGCTCGTGAGACGACACCGATTTTGCTTGCAGTACAGACGAAGGGCAATGTGCTTACACCTGACAATATTCGTAATCTCTATGCCTATGTGCGACGTTTGAAAGCGGATCCGCTAGTTGCACGAGTAGATAGCATAGTGAGCGCTGATCCTCGATTTACATTAGAGCAGTACGAGTTATTGTATGGGCATCCTCAACTGGTAGCTGATCCCTACCTGGCTGCGTTTCTTAAGACATCGGTAGCTGGAGATACGACGATGATCTCTGTTATCAGCAAATATGGAATGCTAGATCAGCATTCGGAAGAATTAGTGCAGACAATTCGTAATACTCATCCAGGGAATAGTATTACTGTGCTGGCAGATGGTGGAACAGCAGGTAATATAGATTATGTACAATCTCTTTATACTGACTTTCCCGTGGCTGTGTTGATTATATCGATTACCACTTATGTCGTGCTACTGTTGTTTTTCCGTTCATTAATCTTGCCGCTCAAGGCTATACTGATGAACACGCTCTCGATTCTGGCAAGTTATGGTGCATTAGTTGTTATATTCCAGAATGGATTTATGCATCAAGCGCTCGGCTTTACTCCACTGGGCTTTGTTGAGGCCTCGAGTCCAATCCTCTTGTTCTGTACATTGTTTGGTCTCTCAATGGACTATGAAGTGTTCCTGCTTTCTCGAATACAGGAAGCTTACTGGCAGACTGGCGATAATACGAAAGCAGTTGCTCTTGGCTTGCAGCGCAGTGGAAGAATTATTACCAGTGCCGCTCTGATTGTGATTGTAGTGAGCGCTTGTTTCGCTACTGCCGACATGATCCTGGTTAAAGCGTTAGGTCTCGGTATGGCGATGGCTGTAGCGCTGGATGCGACGTTAGTTCGCGGGTTACTTGTGCCTGCAACAATGCGGTTACTTGGCGATTGGAACTGGTGGCTTCCGTTTGTTGGAGTGCAACGTCGTCAATCATTTTTAGCTGAAGGCACAGATATGCAAGAACTGGAGCAGGGCAAAGAAGATGAACAGCATATTGTTTTGGGTGAAGACGCTCAGATAGGAGTGAAGCAATGAAAAAGATTTTTGGGATGGTTCCAGCGCTCATTGTGCTGCTGGTAATTCTTTCCTCTTGTGCCTTTCCAGGTGTGGTATCCACATCGGCTCAATTGCCAACGGTAAATATAGAGCCAACAGCAACTCCATTACCACCCATTCGCTTTCCTCAAGATGAGGCAGCACATCGTGATTTGACAGAATGGTGGTATTATACTGGCCATATGAATGCCACCATGCCAGATGGAAAAGTACATCACTATGGTTTTGAACTAGTCTTCTTTCAGGCTCTCAGGGGTGATCTTCCGCCCGTCTATGCGGCACACTTCGCTCTCAGTGATATCACTCGAGGCGAGTTCCATTTTGATCAACGTCGCTTGACCGAACCAAATGCTGTAATACCTAATGGTACTTCGACCAGTGGCATAGACGTACGAATAGACGACTGGTCAATCAAAGGTATCAATGGGTCAGATCATCTGATTGCGAAGATGGATAATTATGCTTTAAACATTAACCTAGAAGGTTTAAAACCTGCGACGCTACACAATGGAAATGGATTGATTACTTATGGGCTAGGTGGCTTTTCCTATTATTATTCACGTACACGTATGTCTCTAACGGGGACGTTGGTTGACCATAATCAACTGCTTCAGGTATCAGGTGAGGCATGGATGGATCATCAGTGGGGTAACTTCTTAACTCTAAATGGTGGTGGATGGGATTGGTTCAGCATACAACTTACCAACAATACTGAGATGATGTTGTACCTTATTCGTGATAGCACTGGAAAGATTATCTCAAGCTATATTGGTTATATAGGACCTCAAGCCGAGAGTATCCTACTGCCCGGAAGTGCGCTTGACGTGACTGTTCTTGGCCACTGGAGAAGCCCAATCACAGGCGCAAACTACCCATCTGGTTGGAAGCTTGATATCACCAATCCAAAGGTACGAGCTTCACTCATACTCTTACCTGAATTGAAAGACCAGGAACTTGTGGTATATCAATCAACAGGTAATAGCTATTGGGAAGGAGCCGTAAGCATTCAAGGGCAAAGCATAGGGCAGGTTGTGAAAGGTGAAGGGTATGTCGAGCTGACAGGCTATGCTCATTGATCTCAATCATAGTAAAATATATGGTATACTCTTCAAGTATCTTAAGACTTATACCTCCACCTTTTGATTTGTAATTGCAAGTGTAAGATATTGTAACGCAAAATGTGCTACAATGTAGCACCGTGCATTGTTGTGTTAATTATTTCCTACAAGGTGTTTGGTTAAACAATTTGGTTCGTTATACTCTTGGTATGGGTGGTAATTATTTGCAAAAAGCACAGGAAGCATAGATGGAGACAAGAACACGACCACCAACACAAGAACAATCAGCTATTGTTGAGCGTGTTGCTCGCATAGTTTCCCGTGTACGAGGAGCAAAACCTGATTATGCTCGTTTGGCTGCAGAATTAGAGCCAGCAATTCCCTTTGATGTTTTTGGCATCGTTTTATTACGCCATGATAGAGAGGCAGTTCGGGTGGTAGTCTGTACGCACGAGGCTGATGGATGGATTGCACATTATCACCAGCATCCCCTAAAGGACTCGATGGTTGAAAACATATTACAGCGAGGCCAAACTGCATCTATTGATACATCTGGGAGCGAGCCGTATCTAGCCCCTGAGACACCTCATGAGCAGGAACTCTCCAATATCGAAATTAGGAACTACTCGGAGGGTTTAGATGGTCCCCCCGCGCGAAGTGGAGATGCTCTAAGTGGAAGACCATACCTGCGTTCTACGTTGATCGCTCCACTAGTAGTTGGGGATCAGATACTTGGTTCACTTGAACTGGGCAGCGTGCGTATCGATGCATATAGCGGGGAGGCTCTCCAAAGGCTTATCAGTGCTGTCGTACATGTCCTGGCTGCAGCTATCGAAAGTGCGCAGATAGGTGGTAGTGTAGAAATCCAAGATCGGCAACGCGAGGAACTGAAAAATGTTTCAAGCGCTCTTGCCTCTGAGATGGATCTTTCCATGATTCTCAATAGAATCGTGGTTGGTATTGCGAAGGCGCTGGATGTATCCTCTGCAATAATCACATTGGATCAACGGCGTGGCAGTGTGAAACTGATTGTACAAAATGGACTGGATAGTGGGTTTTTGGAGAAAAATGTTGAGCGTGAAATAGCTTTAAGCGAACACGCCATTATAGGTTTTACACTGCATCATCGTCAGCCCAATTTTTCGAATGATATTGGAGAAGATAGCCGTTTTCCAGCTAGTCAGATATTTGCATCACAACTTGGCATTCGTTCTATTTTCTGCTATCCACTTGTAAGCGGTCCAAATGTATATGGCGCATTGTTGCTTTGTTCATCTGAACCAGGGGGCTTTACGCCTCTCAAATTGGATATTCTTTCCCTCTTTGCAAGCCAGGCTACGATTGCTATCCATAATGGTATATTGCTGGAATCTGCAAGGGAGCGAAGGCGATTTCAGGAGGCAATTGAGCAACTCGACGCAGTTCGCCTGCAGCATGGTTCTGTTGATGAATCAGATGAACTGCTATTGCTCAAAAGGGTGTGGGAAGAGTCTGAGCAGATCTTTGGTGTCAGTTTTAGCAGCCTGTTACGTTTTATAAGTGGCCATTTATTGACATCCAGTGAACGTGATCTTCAGAATATATTGCATGCTGTCAATGATGAGCAGCAGGCGTCACATGTAAAGTCGGTAAATGAAACTGTGCAACCTTTGCTTGAGGAACAGAAAACTGCAACACTTATAGAAACAGCTGAGGCTGCACTTGTTCGCGCTGGATTATTAGGCGATGTGAGCGCAGGACTAACCCCGGTAATAACTCAACTCTATGAGCGTATCAGAAGTGACATGGCTACTCCCTGGTTTGTTATCGATGGACGAGGGAAATGTATCTATGTTAATCCAGCAGCAGAAGTATTTTGTGGAATACATGTTTCTCTAGATCAATTGGGCAACCTTGCCAGGTTGCAACACCCGGCACATGAAACAGGAAGAGATGCATTAAAAATCGATTTGCATGAGGTATCATGGCCGTTAGAGAGCCCGATGCATTTCGAAACATATCTTCCTTACTCTCAGAATTCCTCATTCACTTTGCTAGATGCTTTTGCAGGTTTGCTTTCACGCATACGCAATGCGGATGACGTACGTCTGTACCTACAAGAATTTATTGTCTCTGAGCTTGCTTCAGACGAAATAGGAATAGTTGAACGTCAAAGAAACCTTGCGCAACTGGAATTTTCGCCGACAAATACATTTCGCTTTATCATTGCCGCAGATCCTGTGCAAAAAAGGCCTCATCAGCAGTTTCAAGTCGGGTCTCACGCGACAGGAGAGGGGGAGACCTTTACAATCAAGAAACATTCTGCAAGGGAGCCGAGAAATCGTTTTTCTGAGCCACAAACGATGCTTCCGAATAGCGCCCCTTCAGATCGTCATTATCAATTTGTGTGTTTTGCTCTGTACGATGCACATGGACACCTTTTAGGTAATGCTTTACAGATTCAAGATATTACCGAGCAGGTACGAGATGAAAGAAACAAGGCAGCATTGCTCTCAACAGTCTCACATGATTTACGTACACCCCTCACCGCTATTAAGGCGGCGGTGACAGGACTTATGCAACCTGATATTACATGGGATGAACAATTGCTTAACGAAATACTTGAAGATATTGATACTGAGTCTGATCATTTGCTTTCTCTCATCAATTCATTCATCGAAATGTCACGTATCGATATGGGTGCGTTGGTACTCGA
>DATMNR010000320.1:0-3225 GCA_035568795.1 Ktedonobacteraceae bacterium | reverse complement strand
CGCGAAATGAGCAATTTGACCAACCTTAAATTGTAAATTATCTCATTAGCATAACATCCTAAAACAACGGTTTCTTGTACGCTAGCCAATCTATGACAATGGCTCTATCTTCGAGAACGTCACGGCTGTGCTACTAAGATTTTCGATAGCTTGTCGTACTTGTGGAACAATGTTTTCTGGTAGCTGGTCGATAGGAAAAAATCGCATATCGTCGCACAGCCCAGGCTCTTGAATGGCATACGTGCCAATGCATCGAGCGAGGGGCACCCTAAAGAACAGATACCAATATGGCTTGCCAGGTGTTTCGTGCTCATTTGTCACCATATGAAATAATTCAAGATCATCGGGCTGGGCGATCAAGCCCGTTTCTTCCTGAAGCTCTCGAACGGCTGCAATCGGCGGTACCTCATCTTTTACTTCGTAATGCCCACTCGGTGCATCGTACCAGCCGTCACGATATCCGGTGTTCATACGTCGTTGCAGCAAAACTCTCCGCTCGTCAGCTTCTTCTGTGTGCACAATAATAAAGATTGCAGGAATTATTCGGTATCTCTCAGTCATGCTGCATTATATACGACTGAGTCGAACCCTGTATCGAAGGAAGGATCGCTTTCAGTTCCATAAACGTTCGTATACGGGACAGTTTACAGCCATGTTCGGATTAAAATTGCTGACAGAGTAAGTTTGGGCTAAGATATTGTGCCTAAAGCCGTACCAAAAACTACGTCCCAAAGATTGATATAACTCTTGTGTTTCGGTACACTTAAAAGCGTTAGGGTGAAGTCGTGGCAGAAGCAAGAACAAAGGCAACGGTACTTGAAAGCCAAAGGAGCAATGGCGTTATATAGCGAGTACGGCAGGGTGCCCAAAGAGCGCGAGATTGATGAGGTCTACCATTTAACGCGCATCCTCTACAAAGCAGTGCTTGGCACACACTTTTTACGGAAGCAACAAAAGCGTACTGGACAACTGGCACTGTTTTAACAAACCATGAGCAAACACTCACCAACACTACAGGGCAAGGACTTTGCAAACGTATCGTGGAGCATGCGCGGCGCGTTCAACTCCTTGCTGGACAATTCTGGAAGGGTGACATCGACATGTGGCACTACCGCAAACTGTCACGTGAGCTTACCCAACAATTCATGGACGAATTGGCAGCACTGCTTACTAGGACTGTGGGATAGAGGCTGTCACTATGCTTACAGGCTACGCCCGCGTCTCAACGCAAGATCAGACGCTCGATCTGCAAACGGATGCGCTGAAGCAAGCAGGATGCGAAAAGCTATTTACCGATTCGATCAGCGGCACAAAATCTGAACGGCCAGGCTTGCAAGAAGCCATGAACCACCTGCGGGCAGGGGATACATTAGTCGTCTGGCGCTTGGACCGGCTTGGCCGCACCCTCAAACACCTCATCGCTACCATCACCGATCTCAGTGATAAAGGTATTGGTTTCAAGAGCTTGCAGGAAAATATGGATGCCACTACTTCCGGTGGCAAACTCATCTTTCACATATTTGGAGCATTGGCAGAATTTGAGCGGGAAGTCATTAAAGAGCGAACGAACGCAGGGTTACAAGCAGCTAGAGCGAGAGGCAAGTTAGGCGGCAGGCCGAAGCTACAAGCGCTGGATCCAAAGAAGGTAGCACTTGCCAAGAAACTGTACGACGATGGGCATATGCCGGTGAAAGAGATATGCGAGACGTTACATATAGGGAGAAGTACGTTGTATCGGTATGTACAGAGCGCGTAACTCAGTCGCATTGTTAAAGAAGTAGAGTAGAACATAATTAAATCAATGTGGTAACATGGAACCTAACATCACAGCAAAACCAGTAGTCCTGCCTGGTTGATTGATCACGCGAGAATAATTACATACGACTTATCTGAGATCATGCTGCCGACCGACAAAGTTATTTGGCCGGCCATTATAGCCAGTGTTAAAACTTTACTTGAGGTAAAATATAATCATGAGTTCTATGCCGAAAGAGAAGCCTATCTCTGAGCAGGTAGATGAAATAATCAAGGAACCTGGTGACTGGCGCGGTAAGACGCTTTCAGATCTACGTGCTATTATCAACAAAGCTGACCCTGACGTGGTCGAAGAAGTGAAGTGGAAAAAGCCCTCTAAACCATCTGGGGTTCCTGTGTGGTCTCATGATGGCATAATATGCGTTGCTGATACTCTCAAGAACGCAGTGAGATTGACCTTCCCCAAAGGTGCTCAGATTAAAGACCCAAAGAAACTCTTTAACACCCGACTGGATAGCAAAACGGTTCGTGCCATTGACTTCTACGAAGGCGTCACAGTAGACACGGCTGCCTTAAAGGCACTCATTCTCGAAGCCGTAGGTGTTAATACCTCTAAGGTACACAAGCAATAAGCTATTAAAATTGCTTATGCTTTGGCTTAGCATCATGGACGAAGCTAGAGCCATCCTGACACCCAAATCAGTTCAAGCGGCTGGAGTAGGGATACAAAGCGTATGATACAGACAGGGTATAAAGTGAATAATGAAAAGCTATGTTGTATTGCTGCGCGGCATCAATGTCGGCGGTAAAAATAAAATATCAATGACTGAACTCAAGTTTTGCCTTGAGGAGCAAGGGTTTGAAGACGTTATGACGTATATACAGAGTGGAAATGTAATTCTGCAGTCCAGTCTTGATGCTACAGCGCTCGGTCAAAAAATAGAAGCTATGCTGTCCAATAAGTTTAAGCTGGATAGTTCTATTATCAAGGTTTTGATATTGACTGAGGACCAGCTCCAAGCTGTTATTGATGAAAGGCCCAAAGGTTTTGGTGAGCAGCCGGATAAGTATCATAGTGATGCAATTTATCTGATGGGTATTGATGCGGATCAGGCGATGTCGGTATTCAATCCCCGAGAGGGCGTCGATCAAGTCTGGCCGGGCAATTGTGTGATTTACTCGCAGCGTCTCAGCGCGCTCCGTACCAAAAGCCGACTGAGTAAAATCGTCGGCACGCCGGCCTACCAATCCATGACCATTCGTAGCTGGAGCACTACTACGAAGCTGCTCTCGCTAATGCAGCTTAACAACAAAAAATAAAAAGACCCCGTAGAATTCATGCGTTCGAACCAATTAGTTGAAATAAAATCTGGCTGGCCATTATGTTCCGTGTTAAACACTTGTTGATAAATTCTCCTGGGGCTTTGAATTACGTTTCCTAACATTCAGTCCTATATAGTTTTGGATCAA
>DATMNR010000319.1:0-6762 GCA_035568795.1 Ktedonobacteraceae bacterium | reverse complement strand
TGGCTTTCGCCTGTGCAATTTCGACGAATGTCGGGCTGATATCTAGCCCGATGATGTGATAACTACCCATTTTGGCAAGCTCTATTGAGAGATAACCTGGGCCAGGGGCAAGTTCAAGAATCGTTGCTCCATCTGATACTTTGTCAGCAACCAGTTGAGCTGATTTGCGATAGGCCTCCATGTTCTTTTGCGTATTTTTCGCATACCAGGACGCTATAAAACCATTCATGCCCAGGCCCTTATAGCCTTTTGAAACGGTGGTAGCCATGTTGCATGCTCCTTCATGAATTATGCGGTCGTTTTTCTTTATCTAACACTGTTAGCCCTTATCTAACAATGTTAGATTAAGAAAAACGCCCGCATTATTCATGAAGGAGCATGCAACATGGCTACCACCGTTTCAAAAGGCTATAAGGGCCTGGGCATGAATGGTTTTATAGCGACCTGGTACGCGAAAAATACGCAAAAGAACATGGAGGCCTATCGCCGATCAGCTCAACTGGTTGCTGACAAAGTATTAGATGGAGCAACGATTCTTGAACTTGCCCCTGGCCCAGGTTATCTCTCAATAGAGCTTGCCAAAATGGGTAGTTATCACATCATCGGGCTAGATATCAGCCCGACATTCGTCGAAATTGCACAGGCGAAAGCCAGAGAAGCCGGTGTAAATATAGATTTTCGCCAGGGCAACGCATCGCATATGCCCCTGGCTGATGATCTTTTTGATTTTCTTGTGTGTAGCGCAGCATTTAAGAATTTTTCGGAACCAGTACTAGCCATGAATGAGATGTTCAGGGTTTTGAAGCCTGGCTCCAAAGCCTTGATCCTCGATTTACGGCCAGATGCTTCTATCGAAGAAATCGAGACGCACATCAGAAATGACATGGCCTTGACCGGTATCAATTTCCTGTTAACGAAATGGGCCTTCCAGTCCATGCTCCTCAAACGAGCCTATCCAAAAGACAAGATCAGGCAATTTGCTACCCAAAGCACGTTCAAGACGTGTACGATTGACGAGGATGGTATCGGCATGTACATATACCTTGAAAAGCCTGGTGCTGACTAACAGAAAGGTTTCCCGTTTCAAGAGACTGCAAGGGTACGCCAATAAACATCAACCGAAGCCCCTCAACCTCCGTAGGGGCGACCTTGATGGTCGCCCGGGGTTGGGGGGATACGGCCACGCATCGATGAACCGACATCTTCACGCGACCCACAGCAGGCGACCATCAAGGTCGCCCCTACAGATGTTGGTACCTATTGGCGTACCCTTGCGGTCGTACTAAGGTTGAAGCCCTCTATTGATCTCGCTCAGTACATGTTCGCTTGCTACTACATCTCCCCGGGCTTGAACCCCGCCACCCACTCTGAAGCCTGGACGACTTCAGCCTGCCTTGGAAAGACTTTGGACAGTAGGACACGCTGGACTTCTTCATCACTATCAACACAACAATCGGTTAAGACCGTCAATTGATAATCCTTATCAGCGGCTTCACGCAGTGTTGAAAGGACAACTCCACTGGTCGCTATGCCACACAGTACCAGGTGCGAAATATCCTGCGCTCTCAACACCACCTCTAAATCGCTCCCGCTAAACGCGCTGACACGACGTTTCGTGACAACAATATCTGTAGGCAGTGGGGCAATGGCGGGATGAATCTCGAGCGTAAACATAGGTGTTGACGAAGAAGAACGCTGCTTGATGGCAGAGAAAGACTTATTCCTCGGACTAATCTCGGGAAAGCCCGGACGAAAACCTATAACCACATAAATAACAGGAATCGACGCGGCACGAGCAGCAGTAATGGCTGTGTTTGTGGGTGTGAGAACGTCACTGGCTTGTGCAAATCGGTTGACGATTTCTACCTGCATATCCATCACTAAGAGGGCCATGTGCGAATGGGTCAGTGTATCAGACAATGATTTTTCCTTTCAATTACTATCCAATTTATGTCATATATCTTACCAGTTACTCGCTACTGGTGTTTGTCATGCAGTCATTACAATCTGAGCGAATACCACACTGCCGATCAACGGGAACGAAAACCCTTGACATAAGCAAAAGCAACTTGTCACAATAGAAAGAATAAACTATGCACATCACACAAAAATAGGGGTACATGCAACGCAACATCGCACAAGCACTACGTTTTGCCATTGGCATTTCATTCTTCACGTTCATTCTTATTGGGATTAACGATGGCGCGGTAGGAGTACTGCTGCCTGGAATGCAAACGACGTATCATACGGGAAAAGGTACTATCTCTCTTCTCTTTTTAGCAGGCACTTTTGGCTACTTTATAGCATCGTTCAACAATGGGTTGCTCCTTGAAAAACTGGGAAACAGACGCTTTTTGCTGCTGGCAACTCTGATTTTGGGGCTTGGCTTTGCTCTGTTGAGCAGCAGACCGCCTTTTTTTCTGCTGTTGCTGGGCATCGTACCGATCGGATTTGGCGGCGCGATGCTCGACGCGGGGTTAAACTCATATATCGCTCGCCTGCCAGATAATACTGCCCGGCTCAATTACCTCCACGCATTTTATGGAATGGGCGCATTGCTTGGTCCACTCGTTGCCTCTGGTTTCCTGGCTCTTGGGTGGGTTTGGAACAGCATCTACTTTGTATGGATTGGCATGGCCATTCTGGTGTTTATCGGCATTGCTCTCGCCTTCCCCGGGAGAGAAAAGGCTTCCCAAACGGAGGAGCAAAAAGTAAGAGGCAATGTCCTCTCCCTGGCACTGCATCAGCGTGTGGTCTGGCTGGCTGCCTTGTTTCTTCTTTTCTATGTTGGCACAGAAGTAAGTCTGGGTGTTTGGAGCTTTAGTTTTCTTATACAGGTGCGGCAAGGGCAACTACTGATCTCCGGTTGGATAGTGAGCGGCTATTGGATCGGTCTTACACTAGGGCGTCTGCTATTAGGGAAGATATCACAGCGCATTGGCAACAGACGTTTGATTGAAGCATGCCTGCTCGGTGTAGTCATTGGCATGCTGCTCATATGGGTTGTGCCTCAGTTACCGGTCGCGGCTTTTGCCCTGTTCATAACAGGCTTTAGCCTGGGTCCGATCTTCCCCACAACCATTGCGCTTATGTCGGATACCCTTCCCAGTCGCATCGTGCCGAGCGCAATAGGCTTCATTGCTAGCTTCGGCAGCATGGGAGCAGCGTTTCTTCCCTGGATAGCAGGCAACCTGGCACAGCATTATGGGATGTGGATCTTGCTCCCATACGTCATTGCGCTCACCTCCATTATGCTGATTCTCTGGGTCATCATCCAGACGAGACCTACGCATAATGAAAAAAATCTAGTTTAGCAGTTCAGCCCTTGACAGCAAAGCAGTTTGAGGGGCAAAACTGCAAGAACAACTCACTTGAGCCGTGCTACATCGACCAGTGTGTCGTGGAAGTCACCGCCACCACCCCAATCGCTCAGTCCATCTGACGTGAGGGTGTTGGCCGATGAACCTCCCGGACTGAGTGAGGCCCACCAGCCCGACGGTAGTGATACGACTCCTGGACGAACACGGTCACTGATGCATACATGGGCCTGGACCGTGCCTCGATCATTGTAGATTCGAACCAGGTCTCTGTCCGTAATGCCCCGGTGCGTAGCATCGTCCGGGTGCATCTCTAGCAGTGGCTCCTGCTCAGCTTTGAGGTGACGTTGAAGGTTGCCATAGCTGGAGTTGAGGAAGTGCAAGGCAGACTTGGAAGTGATCAGCGATAGAGGATAACGAGCCGAAAGCTGAGGATCGCCCATTGGACTTTCCCACGCAGGTATGTATGACGGTAGTGGATCAATCCCACTGGCGCCCAGGTCTGCTGAGTAAAATTCACACTTACCTGACGAGGTAGGGAAACTCCCATCAGCAAGAGGTTGCCACTCCTCTGGAAGGGTGAGGGGAGCCCAACCTTCCTGGAGGAGTCGCTCGAAGGTGATGCCTCTCAGGTAGGGGTGATCGCTAGCTAATGCCGCGCGCACCAGATCTTCATCCGAAGTGCGGAAATATGGTTCGTTGAAACCCATGCGAGCTGCCAACCGCCGGAAGAACTCCGTGTTTGATAAGGCCTCACCACGTGGGGCAATAGCGGGTTGGTTGAGCGTCAGATAGGTCTGGCCCCACGACCAGAGGAGGTCCCAATGTTCCAACTGGGTTGTCGCGGGCAAAACATAGTCAGCATAGCGAGCAGTATCGGTCAGAAACTGCTCATGAACGACCGTGAAAAGATCCTCGCGTCGCAATCCCTGTAGAACAAGCTGCTGGTTCGGTGCAATCACAGCCGGGTTACTATCATACACAATCAGAGCCTGGATCGGTGGCGTGAGAGTTGGATCAGTGAGAGCCTGGCCGAGCTGGACCATATTCACCGAGCGAATCCTCGGATCCTCCCAATTTGGGGACATAGCATCTATATTGAGCGACTCGTAGAAGAGCGATGCGGTTAAGAAAAGCAACCCTCCACCGCGCTTGCGCCAGGCTCCTACAAGTCCAGGGAGACAAGCGATAGTGCGGAAGGTCATGGCCCCATGACTACGATGTTCCATACCAATAAAAAGACGTATCACTGCTGGAGGTGTACTCGCGTATGCCCGAGCTAATCGAATGATCTCGTCAGCTTCCAGTCCCGTCAATGCAGCTGTCCTCTCCGGTGGGTAGTCGGCAAGGCGTTCAGAGAGTCGGTCGAATCCAATTGTGTGCTGTGCGACATAGTCGGCATCGTACAAGCCTTCGGCGACAATGACATGCATCATACCCAGTGCAAGTGCCGCATCGCTGCCTGGCATCGGTCGTACGTGCCAGTCGGCTGCCGCTGCTGTGCGTGTCTTGAGTGGATCGATCACCACTACCGTGGCTCCATTGGCCTGTGCCTGGCGAATAAACGACCAGAGATGAAGGTTGGTGACAATGGTGTTTGTTCCCCAGAGGATGATAAAACGGCTGTGGATTATGTCCTCTGGAAGCATGCCAAGCGAGGTTCCGATGGTCTCAGTGATCCCGTTCCACCCTGTAGAGCCGCAGACTGCCCGCTCTAGCCGCGTCGCACCAAGTCTACCAAAGAAGGGCTCACCCATGGCGGTTCCCTGAATGAGTCCTTGTGTTCCCATGTAGCTATACGGCAAGACTGCCGTCGGGCCATTCGTTTTGATAATTGTTCGCAATCGGGTAGTAATATCATCAAGCGCCTCGTCCCAACTCACACGCTCAACTGTGCCTGCTCCCTTTGGTCCAACCCGGCGCATGGGGAAGAGGATGCGATCAGGACTGTAGACGCGCTCCAGGTAGTGGTTGACTTTCGCACACAGTCCTCCTTTAGTGAAAGGATGATCGGGATCTCCGACGAGCTTGACCGCAACGCCGTTCTTGACAGTCACCTGCCAGGCGCAAGTATCGGGACAGTCATGCGGGCAGGCACCACGTACAATGCTGGCTTCAGGGTGCTGTATGTCATCCATGGGAGTAATCTCCTGAGCAGGAAGCTTCACTACCTCGGCGGTATTCACTGAAAAAGCATACACCATTTGCTCGGGAAAAACAATTGCAACTTCGCCCTGTCAATTATATATAGTGGTCAACGTTACTTCTTAGCTCTCCCAAGATAACGCTCGAACAACAAATCCAGCAGAGTTTTCGCGAAGTCGGGATCAATCATGTCTTTCCACTTTTCTTCCGTCACAAAAGAACCAGCGAATAGAGAATACAAAAACCATGGTTTGTGGGTTATGAATTAGCTGTCCACAGGACACCCGCGAGGGGTGTCCCTACATTACATGTAGGAACGTTGGGGTGGGAAATGTTGGGGTTCGCGGTTACCTGGTGTGGTGGAAATGTAGGGACACCCCTCGCGGGTGTCCGAAAATGGGTGCCCGATGCTGGGTGTCCGAAAATAGATGCTATGCTCACGCAAGCTAGTTGGGCTGTGCAGGATCGCCAAAGACTCAACCTCAATGCCAGCCGAGGAGTCGCAATTCGCGAATTCTCCGTGATGACTGGCGCTGCGGATTACCTGCTGTTTGTAGATGGCGATGCGGTAGGTATCATTGAAGCCAAGAAGGAAGGTGAGACGCTTACAGGCGTCGAGGAACAGAGCTACAAATACCGTACTGGTGTACCTGATAATTTGCCTGTAGCACGTATCCCTCTCCCGTTCGCTTACGAGTCTACAGGTATCGAAACCCAATTTAGCAGCGATCTTGATCCCGTGCCACGTAGTCGTCCTCTTTTCTGCTTTCACCGTCCTGAGATGCTGGCTGAATGGCTAGAACAGTCTCCTGAAGGCATTCTTAGTGAGCAGAACAATACCTTGCGTGCTCGCGTGCGTCGTCTTCCTCCCCTGCTAACAACAGGACTGCGTGATTGTCAGATAGAAGCAATCACTAAACTGGAACAATCATTTGCATTGAATAAACCGCGAGCGCTGATCCAGATGGCGACGGGCAGCGGTAAAACATATACAGCCGCCAGCAGCATCTATCGCCTGATCAAGTATGCGGGCGCTAAACGAGTGCTCTTTTTGGTTGATCGTGCCAACCTCGCGAGACAAACTCTCAACGAGTTCCTCCAGTACCAGACACCCGATGATGGGCGCAAATTCGCAGAGCTTTATAATGTGCAGCACCTGCAGCACAACAGTATCGATCCTGTTGCGAAAGTTTGCATTACCACCATTCAGCGCCTCTATTCCATCCTCACAGGCGAGCCGGAGTTAGACCCGGAGGCGGAAGAGCGTTCGCTGTTCGATGAGGATGATGAGATAGAAAGC
>DATMNR010000318.1:0-7411 GCA_035568795.1 Ktedonobacteraceae bacterium | reverse complement strand
GTGCGAAACTCGTGGAACACAGCCTCAACCTCGGGTGGTAAGCGGAGTATTCCCATAGATGACTCCTGTCTGCTTCTGCACTAGTAGCGCATTGGCGCCGGGCGATCAATACTTGCAATGCAACCTTGCACCAACGTTCTCGTGCCTGTCTCGGTCAGCAAGGTCGAAAAGTAGTACTACACAGTAAGCAATTGCCCTTTTACAGCGTTTCGACGATGAATCTCAATACTGAGATACAGTACAGCAATTGCCATGAACAGAAAGCTTAATCCACCAACAAAAAACCAGGTCAATGGATTCGATTGATCGAAGTCGCTCCAGGCGCGTGCTGTCGCAATCAGGATCATTGCTATTGAGAGCCATTGAGCTTCCAGTATAATTCGTGCAGCACTCCAGCGTGGTTCTAGTGCGATACCCAAGCCGACTACGCCAGGAAGCGCAAACATGGCTCCCACGACACGCGCAGTAAGAGGGGTCAGAAACCAGGGCCAGATGCGTATCATGAACAATGGTTGAAGGAAGAGCAGCAAGCCAACAGCAAGCGTAATCACACCGATCACACCTATGAACAGACGGATCATTGGAGGGATGATCACCTCGCCCAACTCAGCGCTACCGGGATCGGTCATCCGATTACGCAACCAAACCACAAAGACGAGAAAGGGCGTGGTGAAATACAGCAGCGCCCACACATAGAATGAGATGTGGCTGTGATTGAAACGGTCCCAATGCAAGATAGTTGCAATCCCTAGCAATGACGCAAAAACTGTTACCGGCAGAAAGCCCAATTTCACCAGGTGCCATTGCTTCGCCAGAAAAACACGTGTGAAGAAGTAGATACCTCCCAGGTACGCAGCGGCTAACATCATTGGAGTCATCGTGGGTTTAATCGTCCAGGCAAACAGTTTATCAGTATCGTTGGGCCAAAAGAAGAGGATTATGCATGCAACGACGAGAAAAGGGATGATCACCGCCGCAAGCCAGCGTGTCTCTAGCAAGATGCGATCGTCTTGTGCAATACTTACTGACTTAAAGAATCCCTTCTTTTTGTTTCCTTCTTCCATATTGAGACCTCCGCATGTCAGGATAGTAGAGCAGAAATAGTATCAACTTAGGATCATTATATTTTGTTTTCTTCACTGATTGACGTTTAAACTAAACAGACCTAGCCGAACCTTGAAGTGAAGAACACCGAGGGTCCGGAATGGATGACCAATGACAGCGATAGTGAGTATCTCAAGCGCGTTTACGATGCTTTTTCGGCCCTGGTTTGGTCTTGTAGACCACTCCATGACGTGGTGCAGGTTTCACGACAGTCCCTTGTTGTCGTCCAGGCGATTTTCCGCGTGGTTTGGGAGGCCGAGCAGGTGTTCCCAACTGCATCACAATTTTGGTCATCGCCCGGCGCACTTGTTGCGGCGAAGCTTCTCGCTGACTGTTCTCCCAGGGACGCAGACAGGCCTGCACCAGTGGACGCGCCAACACCAGGTGATTGTGCACGATGGCGACGACCTGGCTCCAGCGTTCAAATTGCGCTGGGGTGCGCAGCCTGGGTTGTGTCCACAACAAGCCTTGCTTGTCAAAGCGATAGCCATGTTCGTGCGCGTAGCGCCGCCGATAGCCCAAGGCTACCTCTGGCACACAGGCATCCGACTGGCCATCCCACAGAAACCAACTCTCGCGCGGATCGCGAGGCCGATCCGTGGCCCGATGACGCAGCACACGGATAACCGTCACTTCGAGGTGCCGTGCCTTGGGCAGATGCAACCTATGCCACCAAGTGATCTCGACGGGATGGCCTTTTGCATCGGTGCCCTGCCACCTGCCATCGGCCTCTCCATACGTGCTGGGATCACCCGACTTCAAGCGCTCTCCATCTTTGCGCGGCGCCCCACGTTTACCGGTGGGTGCGGGAGCCGCACGATACAACACCCGCTTGCGTTTGAGTCGCAACAATTTATCGAACGGCAGTCCCTCGGTGGCCAGCAGAAACGGGGCACAACTGTACCAGCGATCGCTGGCCAGGATGGGACGACAATCCAGCAAAGGAGCCAGGTGACGCAGTTGGGTCGCTGCCACCTCGACGCTGGTTTGGGCCGCTCGAATGCGCTGCTGATCAAGCACCACCGTCCAACTACTAGGCTGCTCTGGCAAAACCACCACCGTCGAGAACTGCCAGCCATAGCTGATGGGTTTGCTGCTTTCGGGCAGGTTCGGCTTGTATACTACCGTGCGGTCTGGCGAGGTCTTCGACTCTGGACGCTCGATACTGCTGGCATCGATGCCCAGCCATACCCGTTCTCCGTCGACCGACTGCAGCAGATACTCCGCAAACACCCGGCGCAACCGCTCCTGGTCAATGCGTCCATCTTCGAACGCTTCATACAGACTCCCCCAGCGCCGCTCAAACCACGGCGAGAGGGACAATTCAGGAAACGAGTGAGCTTGTGTCTCGGTCAACAACGCATCCACCGTATTGAACAAAGCGTCAGCCGCTTTGTCAAAACACCCGTAGACCTCGTGACGAAAGCCTTGCAATCTGGTAAAGTTCATCTGAGTAATGCTCCTTTTTCGAAAGTATCAGAACATTACTCGTTTGGGCACTCCTTTGTAAAGAGGACTGCCCCTTTGTTTAAATTAGTTTAAACGTCAATCAATGAGTATATCAGTAATTGTTCGTAATGGTGTTCCGATAGCAACAGGATAAAAAACCTTCGCTAAGGGTGCATCCGGCAAAATCCATGTGTTGTCTGGCAAAGAGTTATTCAGGGACCAGCTATTGCATATCCAAGATACGCGTCCTCGAACCCCACAAAGGACTTCGTGGTCTGCACTCCTGTTATGATACTTCAGTTACTGCTTCTTGTTCTTCAACAGCCTCGAGCTGGCGAGTTGTTTGTCGCTTGATATAATTAATCTCGTTTTCGAAGATGCGGCGCAGGATCGCTACAGAATTCGCATAGGTTGAGTCCATACCGAAGTACGAGAGACTCCCTGCGCCCAGATTCTTGCCTCTCGTGTAAGGAGTATCAGAAGCATAGTGCAGGATGCCCAAATCATAGGGAAGCCTGGCAAAATTAATGTTCTCCCCCATCGGGTAACGCGTCAGGTACTGGTCTTCATAAACGGCATTCAGGTAGGGGCCGCTTTCCATCTCAATGACTGTATAGTTTGCCAGGTAGTAAAAATCGTAGTACTGGCGGTTTTGAAGATAGGTGCCCTGGCCGGAGACAGCCTTCTGGTTATCTAGCACTGAACCATAAATCAAGTAGGGCTGCACATCTTGCGCTACAAAACAATTATCCAACCAATAAGTATTCTGGCTGTGCTCATCTAACACTACATTGGAAATCATGACATCACCAATGCTGCCATTGAGAGTAGCCGCTTTCCCAAGTACGTAGATACCGCGAATATTGGTGAGGTTCTCCATAATCTCGCGCATCATGCGGTAAGCAGCCATGCCTAGAGGATAATCAATATTCAGAATAATGGCCTGACTTTTGGCAAGGTTGTCCATATATGGCATGCGGCAACGGGGATCAATCTCCGTCTGGTGAAGCTTAGACAACTCAAAGATCTGTGCATCGATCTCAAGACCATGGCGAGCGCCTACATACCAGATACCGCGCTCTTGTTCCTCACGAAGGCGATTTCGTGCAAACTCTTTTCCGGCTGGAGTACGAATCCATTCCCTGGCTACAAAGTAAAGGAAATTCTGCCAGTTACCAGGCACTGTTCCTTCTTGCAATTTTTGACATTCGTCAGCAAGGTAGGGGTCTTCGCCGCTGAGTGCAAATTTAGTTAACTCGTCCGCGCGATTGAGCAAGCTTCCTGACATCAGATTCAGCAGGCTATGTGTATTACTTGAGACAAAGTACACTGGTCGATCCTGCAAAGCTCGTGAATTTAACAGATTTTCTACAGGAGTCCACCATTGCCGTGTAGCGCGTACATACCCTACATGCGACCCCCCCAGGAAGCGAAGCAAGAAGCTTTTACGCTGCCGTCCTATTTTGTGTAAGTTCTCCCAAAGATGATCTCCCCAGATTAGTTCCAGGCGCCGCCAGTCGTCCAGGCGGATATGCAAGCGTTCGCGCAACACCTTCGTAATCTCGGCAAAAACTGGCGAGGTGCGATCCATGCGCGTTTCGAGCAATTGCATTGTTGTAGGATCTGCATTGAGTAGATAGTATATTTTGTTCCATTCGATCTGAAAGGCGACCAAGATGGGCACAATGTCATCGGTATCGCTGACACTGGCAACATAAGCGGCAAGCGTTTCTTCCCCATCGTAAAACCACTTGCGCCGCCGGGCCGATGCGGTTACTGCCTCCCAGCTATCGACGTGAAAGCCCTGTTGCACAAACACTTCTTCCGCCTGGCCAAGCAGCACAAGGTTACAGTTTATGATGGCAGCAGGCAGGCGCAAAACACTATAAATGAATGCGGACATATCGGGATAGGGTGATCGCGCTTCTGGATGAAGGCTTGAGTCGATATTATAGTGAGCTTGCACCAGCGCCTTTAAGCTGATTTCGCCAGAACTACGCAGTAAGGTATTATACGTGCGAATGTACATTTCGACGTCGCGTTTACCCGCTTCGTGATGCTCGTTGTCTTGTTCGAATGAACTATTAGCTGCCGTATGCGTTGTTGGATGAACGTCTAAGGCTTCTTCGATTTCAGTATTATCATGGAGAAATCTGTAATTGCGTGGTTGACTGTCAATAGGATCAGGTGTCGGATTTTGTTCATCCGTAGTGTTGTTTTTACTTGGCATCTGTTTTTTCCTCTCTTCCCCTTTTGTTCCGGGCTGTTTCTTTCTCTTTTACATTCTGTTTTCCGTACATTATACTCGTTAGATTGAAAAGGTGCCAAAGAAGATCTAAACAAATTTTATGTAAATTAATTGCCACCAATCTGCCAGGCAAAACGTTCCTTAAATAAGAGGCATTACTAAAACGTTGGGCATCCCCATACCCGGCGTTTCCCCCTAGTACTGTCTCTTTTTTCTACCAGAGCAAAATATCCTCGTTTCCCGGGATGCGTTGTTCTTCCGATTGTGGATTTTCGACGGGCTTTTGCCGCCACTCACAGCGGACTTCTCCACTCTGTAGGAGTTTTTGGATCACACTATCGTAATCATGCAGTGTAAATTGCCCAAAGTTAGTCAGCAGTGTTTGCTGGCGCAGGTCGGGCCAACGTCGCTGGCGTTGGGTACGTCCTTGTTGCAAAACGCGTTGATACATTTTCTGCATTTCATCAGCTAGACGTTCACGCTGTTGTGAAGAGAACCACGCTTCCGTCAGTACTCCCTCCAGGCTCTGCTCATATAAACGACGATGGTAGATGCAGAGTGCATCATTCATACATAACAGACTATCCTGGCGTCGAGTTGCAAAAATGAGGGTATAAGAGATTGGTTCGACGACGGCTGGAGCTGTATGCATAAGCAAAGGAATTTGCTGCACAGTAAGAAAGTGTTGCTGTTGAATCGAAACAAAAAATGCGCCAGTAAGTTTCTCTACTATATATTTCTCAGAGCTATCAGTGAGGATTGATTTCCAGCGATCATTACGAAGAAGAGCGGTGAATGCTGAAGCTCCTTCGGGAGTGCGTAAAAAGGGGATTAAGCGACTCTCAACCTGCTTCAATGAGATAAGCAAGCACAGTTCTGTAGGCGCGGTACGCTGATAAAGTGGGGATAGGTCTTCAAAAGTAAAAGGGGGTGAACTTGCAAATGGATTGAGGGAGAAGACGGCGGCGGATTGATCCATTGCCTGGAGCAATGACGGACCTGCATCAGGCCAATTGGCTCGTATACTACCGCTTTCCTTAGGGAGAGTGACGGTTCCTCCAGCACTTGCTTCTTTTCGTTTGGTACTTTTTGACTCCAACGCTATGTAATGGAGGAAGATTGATTTGCTCTCTTTCGCAAATTCTTGCGAGGCCGAAAGCACGAGCTGTGATTTGTGACTGCCGCCCAAGCCATCAATCCAGTAGCAACGGCGAAAGATGCGTGTCGCGGCCAGCGAGCGGCAATATGGGATAAGGTAGTCATGCTGGAGCCAATCTCGCAGTGTAGACAACACGACCTGTTCTGCAGGACGTCGACGCAGAGGTATCGATTGTTTTTGCGCACGCCCGGCGGATTCCGCTTGCAATTGCTGGTTATCAAACTCAGGCCACAAGTTTTGCATAGTGAGAATATTTTATCATAACCATAGCTTTGTGCTATGCTTTAATAAGCACGAAACATAGAAAGCTTTAAAGATTAGGTATGGAGCAGCTCATGAATTACACAATCCCTGGTATTCACCATGTCACAGCTATTTGTGATAACGCTCAGCAGAACATCGATCTCTATGCTGGACTTTTAGGCTTGCGCGTAGTCAAACAAACTGTCAACTTCGATATGCCAGATACTTATCACTTGTATTATGGAGATGAACAAGGGCAGCCCGGCACCATTCTCACATTTTTCTCATGGCCCGATGCGCCAAAAGGGCGAAAAGGGACTGGACAGATAGGCACAATCTCATTTTCCATACCTGAGCAATCCATCGATTACTGGATAGAACACCTTTCTAGTCAAAACGCACTTGTAGCCGGGCCTAACCTACACTTCGGAGAAAAGGTGCTCTCTATCTTTACTCCAGACGGTCTAACACTTGAACTGGTGGCTCATCGAGAAGCTGATCAGTATAATGGCCGGGAAAATGGACCTATTCCCGCAGAGCATGCCATTCGCGGCTTTCACAGTGTTACATTAATGGAGGCAAACCTTGAGCATACTTCCTCTATGCTGACCGAGATTCTGGGCTTTGAGCTGGTAGGTGTTGATGATGACCGTTCCCGTTTTACGATAGGCGATGGCAGTATTGCTACACTTGTTGATGTGTTAACACTGCCTGAACTTACTCACGGCACGATAGCAGTGGGATCAGTCCATCATGTTGCCTGGCGCACACCAGACGACGAACAACAACTGGCCTGGCGTAAGAAACTACTGGATTTGGATATACCTGTAACTCCAGTCAAAGATCGACAATACTTCCACTCGATCTACTTCCGCGAGCCTGGCGGAGTACTCTTTGAGATTGCCACCGACCCTCCCGGTTTCGCTATCGACGAATCAGTCGACCAATTAGGGACGCATTTGAAACTGCCGCCCTGGCTGGAATCGCGCAGGCCAATGCTGGAGCAAACATTGCCGCCGTTAAATATACCTGTCTGAGAATAATCTTTCGTTACAGAAAGCCGAGCGGGAAAGCCCCGTTGCATTGATGCCAGGGATGAATCACCACTCCTTGTGTGGGGAGGTGAGAGGAGCTTCTGCAGTGGCAAGGAGATGCTTGACCCAGATGGGAAAGGCTGCTATACTTAGAACGGGTGTGCGAATACAGAA
>DATMNR010000317.1:0-3543 GCA_035568795.1 Ktedonobacteraceae bacterium | reverse complement strand
TAATCAAACTGGATCGACCCTATAGTACCCTGAAACTGGTAGTGCAATACGGACTGGATACGGCAGTTTTGAAAGAAATTGTTGGACATGAATTAGCTTTCACCAAACAAAGCATCATTGGTTCTACTATATATCGTCGCCAGCCTTATGTTTCAAATGATATTGCCCGAGACAGTCGTTTTCCGGAAAGCCAGCTATTTGCGTCGCAGCTTGGTATTCGCTCTATTTTCAGCTATCCACTGGTAACTGGCTCTAGAGTCTATGGCGCACTTTTGCTTTGTTCATCTGAACCAGGAGGTTTTACCCCTCTCAAATTAGATATTCTTTCCCTCTTTGCCAGCCAGGCTACGATAGCGATTCATAATGGTATGTTATTGGAAGCGGCGAGGGAGCGAAGACGTTTTCAGGAAGCAATCGAGCGACTCGACTCAACTCGACAACTGAATGGTTCTGCAGGTTCGGATGAACTAGATGAGCTGCTATTGCTCAAAAGGGTGCGGCAAGAGTCTGAACAGACTTTTGGTGTCAGTTTTAGCAGCCTGCTACGTTTTATCAGTGACCACTTATTGACATCCAGCGAACGTGAAGTACAGGATATGCTGCACGCCATCCAGGATGAACCGCAAGTGACAAATGTAAACTATGTCAATGGAGCAGTTTTACCATTGCTTCAGGAGCAGAAAGCCTCTACTCTTATAGAAACGGCTGAAGCTGCCCTGGCTCACGCTGGATTATTAGGTGATGTGAGCGCTGCACTTACACCGGTGTTAACTCAACTCTATGAGCGAGTTAGAAGTGATATGACTACCCCCTGGTTTGTTGCCGATGCACAAGGGAAATGTATCTATGTGAATCCCGCCGCAGAAGTATTTTGTGGAATACATCTTTCCCTGGATAAGCTGGGAAACCTTGCAAGCTTGCAACGCCCGGCACATGAAGTAGAGAAAGATTCCTTAAAAATTGAGTCACACGAGATACCGTGGTTGTTAGAAAGCCAGGTGCATTACGATACTTATCTTCCTTTTTCTCAGATCTCCTCGTTAACTCCGTTAGATGCATTTGCAGGTTTGCTTTCACGTATACGCAACGTCGATGAAGTACGTACATACCTGCAAGAATTCACTTACTCTGATCTCGCTCTAGACGATGCACGATTAGTTGAGCGTCACCAAAACGTTGCTCAACTGGAATTCCCGCCTGCAAATACATTACGCTTTATCATTGCTGCTGAACCTGTGCAAAGACGACCTCACCGGCAATTTCAAATCGAGGCTAAAGTTACTGGAGATCAAGAGCCAATTTCTTTCAATATACATTCTGCAAAGGAGCCGAGAAATCGTTTTTCTGACCCACAAACGATGCTTCCGCATAGCGCCCCTTCAGACCGCCATTATCAATTTATGCACTTTGCTCTTTATGATTCGCAAGATCAACTTTTAGGCAATGCCTTACAGATTCAAGATATCACTGAGCAGGTACGAGATGAAAAAAACAAGGCTGTACTGCTCTCGACTGTCTCGCATGATTTACGTACACCTCTCACAGCCATTAAAGCTGCGGTGACAGGGCTTCTGCAACCTGATGTTACCTGGGGTGAACCGATGCTTAGCGAAATACTTGAAGATATTGACGCCGAGGCTGATCATCTGCATTCTCTCATCAATTCTTTCATCGAAATGTCTCGTATTGATATGGGCGCGCTGGTGCTCGAAAAAGAGTGGTGCGACCTTGTCGAAATCGTACATAGTACTTTCACTGTTGATAAACGGCTGTTAGCAGGCCATCCCGTGCATACAGATTTTCAATCGCAGTTGCCAATGGTCTATGTTGATTATGTTCAGATCAAACGAGTTTTGCATTGTCTGCTTGAAAACGCCGTATACCATAGCCCGGAAAATGCTGAGATTGTTATCGCAATTGATACCGTCGCTGGCGGGGATGAAGATGTTGTTTCGCCCAAAGATTCTCACCAATTCTTGCGTGTACGGGTAATTGACCATGGGACCGGGATACCAAATGGGGAGCAAGAGCGGATATTCAAAACCTTTTACAGTCTCGACACACAAGGTAGTGGGCTTGGACTGGCGATTAGCCGAGGAATTATTGAAGCTCATCAGGGTCGCATCTGGGTCGAGCCTGCCCCAGGTGGAGGGTCATGTTTTGCCTTTGTACTACCTATTTCCTGATAAGGGGTTACTTGCCTCATGAAAACAAAAGGGAAATGCATACTAATTGTAGATGACGAACCGCCGATACAGCGAATCTTACGCAGGAATCTCACCATGAGTGGGTATGATGTCCTGATTGCAGACAGCGGAGAGCAGGCTTTAGAACTGGTACGTCTCCATAAACCTGATCTGATACTACTTGATCTTTGGTTGCCAGGTGAGATGGATGGTATGAGTGTGTGTGTGCAGGTGCGTCAATGGTCTCAGGTTCCAATCATTGTCGTTTCAGCCCGATCGGACGAAAAGCAAAAAGTGCAGGCTCTGGACAAAGGAGCCGATGATTATTTAACCAAACCGTTTAGCAATGATGAGTTGCTCGCTCGAGTGCGGGCATGTTTAAGACGCGCTGCAAATGCCTCAGAGGGGATGAATGTTCAACAACCCGAGGTATTAGCTTCTGAAGATGGTTATGTTAGTATAGATATTTTACGACGACAAGTGCGTGCAGGCGCACAAGAAATCAAACTGACTCCGACAGAGTTTGAATTGTTACACCAATTAATGTTGCATGCTGGTAAGGTAATGACGCATCGTACATTGCTACGGGCGGTCTGGGGACCTGAGTATGGTGAAGAGGCAGATTACTTGCGGGTCTATGTGCGACAACTCCGTTTGAAAATCGAGAAGGAGCCTTCACGACCAAAGTATTTACTAACCGAACCTGGAGTTGGATATGTTTTTCGCCCACAAGTGATGGCAGCAAATATAGATGAAACACAATCAGCCATTACCACAACGACGTCCCTCGAAACGCATCCAAACTAAGTTTCGAGCTATTGGAAACTTTAATACAATTTTAATGACTTTTTCGCGTTTTTTATGCTAGTCTAACTTGTTTTGCCGTACACTGCCATAATGGGGTGTTCAGGGTTCATTATCGTGTGGGAGTGAGATGCGATCACAGACTTCCTTAGAGGTAAGGGAAGATGTTTCCGCAAGGTAAAGGAAATAGAGGAACAATGGAGTCACAAGATCGTATTATGGATGGAGATCTACAAACGCTAGGTCTTCAATCTATTCTAAAAATGCTCGCGTTGAGTGGGAAAACCGGTACATTGTTGGTACACTCGGGTCCGGAAACGCTTTCCATTAGTCTACGCAAGGGCCAACTCATGGCTTTGCATGAAGAGAGTTACATCAAATCAGATTTACTGAGCATGCTCTGCCTGATCAATAAACTCGATCCTCCTCGCGCCCAAGCTGTGCGTGAGGCTTCGCAAGGTAATCTCCAGGTTGCATTAGCGATGCTGGTTGAACGCAACTGGATGAGTGCCGAAGAAATGCAGCGCCGTCTTGAATTTGCTGTCACACAATC
>DATMNR010000316.1:0-7028 GCA_035568795.1 Ktedonobacteraceae bacterium | reverse complement strand
TCCAGCTTTCATTTCAGACTCATTACCGAGTGCGAAGTATCCTTGTGCCCAGATCTGTGGTTTGCCAGGGCGACCAGCATCACTCCATGCAGCAAACGCTTTGTCAGCAGCACGCGCAAAAGCTCTAGGTGGCCCTCCACCATGCACAAAGCCATCGGTATAACGGACCATTCGAGTGTAACTCTGATCGCTTAAACCGCCAACCAGGAGGTCTGGACTACCGTGTCGAGTCGTTTTGGGTCCGATGTGGTTGTCTTCCCAAATAGATCGCAATGTGGAAAGCTGTTCCGAGAGTCGCTTGCCACGATCTCGATAGTCAACACCAGCGGCGTCATAATCTTCTTTACGTGCGCCGACTGCCAGACCAAGTACGAGCCTGCCGCCGGAGAGGGCATCAAGGGAGGCAGCGGTCTTAGCCAGTAAAGTATTATTGTGGAGTGGGCCAATAATAATGGTGGTAGCCAATTTGACACGATGAGTAACGCCTGCGACTGTGGCCAATGTAATGAATGGATCATAACTATCGTATACCAGTCGATCCAGTACTCCCAGACTTGAAAATGGGCCTTCATCTGCTCTGCAAGCCCATTCAATAATGAGCTGTCCATTTGCACCTGAGAGAGTACTGGGTAATCCAACTCCGACTTGCATAGTCACAATCCCTTTGTTAGTAGTGTGAAATATTGTTAGCTTGAGCTAAGTATGCATCAAAGCAAGCGCTATTTCAAGGCCGCATGGTTGAGTATTTGTAGGTGGTATCGGTGGATGTTTATGCAAGGTTTTCGGTGAGATTGTTATGAAGAAATATAGAAAGGCTGTAAATGATTGGCATGGATCACTTACAGCCTTTGTTCGGATTCTGAATCCAGGTTTATACGTCGTAGTAGAGGGCAAATTCAATCGGCGCCGGGCGCAAACGCACCTCGTCGGATTGTGAACGTTTCAAGTCGACATAATGTTCGAGCAAGTCTGTTGTGAAAACGCCACCTTCTATTAAGAAGGAATGATCGTCCTCAAGTGCGTTCAGTGCCTCATCAAGTGAGCCAGGAACGGAACGGATTTCACTCAGTTCTTCCTTCGACATATGATATAGGTCGCGATCCACGGGTCCATAACCATGATCACTTGGCTCAATGCCGCGACGTATACCATCGAGGCCAGCCATCAACAAGGCGGAGAATGCCAGATAAGGATTTGCTGTTGGATCGGGCGGACGGAAGTCGACGCGCTTTGCTGAAGCACAATCGGTTAAGGGGATACGAACGGCAGCACTGCGGTTACCTTTTGAGAAGACCAGGTTGACTGGCGCTTCAAACCCGGGAACCAGGCGCTTGTAGCTATTAGTAGTGGAAGCAACAATGGCCAGAAGTGCCGGAGCATGTGTCAGAAGGCCGCCAATGTAGTAACGAGCAGTCTGGGAGAGACCAGCATAGCCCTCACCATCATAGAATAGCGGTTTCTCCTTCTTCCACAGGCTTTGATGAACATGCATACCTGATCCATTATCGCCAAACACCGGTTTAGGCATGAAAGTGACGGTTTTGCCGTGCTTACGAGCTGTATTCTTGACAACGTATTTGTAAAGCATCATATTGTCGCCGGTCTTGAGTAGTGTGTTGAAACGAATGTCAATTTCGCCTTGCCCTGGACCTCCAACCTCATGATGTTGTGCCTCAACTAGCACCCCCAACTCTTCAAGTACAAGCGCCATTTCGCTACGCATATCTTGTAAGGTATCATTTGGAGCGACTGGGAAGTAGCCTTCCTTTACACGCATGCGATGACCAAGGTTAGGTTTGCCATTACGTGCGGTATTCCAATGTGCCTCATCCGAATCAATTTCTGCATACTGGATATTTGCTGTGGAATTATAGAGAACATTATCGAAGATGAAGAATTCAGCTTCTGGGCCAAAGTAGCTTGTATCAGCAATGCCTGTTGAACGAAGATATTCTTCAGCCTTGTAGGCTATATGACGCGGATCACGGCTGTAGCGTTTCTTGCGGCCTGCTGGGCCTGGATGTGCGACGTCACAGATCAAGCTCAATGTTGGAATGGAAGTAAAAGGGTCCATGATGGCAGTAGTTGGGTCAGGGATAAGTAACATATCGCTTTCATTGATGGTTTGAAATCCACGTACACTGGAGCCATCGAATGCTTTTCCTTCGACAAAGGTTTCCTCTTCAAGTTCACGTATTGGCACTGTAAAATGTTGCCACATACCCGGCACATCTACAAACTTGAGGTCAACCATTTTTACATCGTTTTCACTCGCGAAACGCAATACCTCTTCTGGAGTCATATCTGTTGCTCTCCTTTGGCATGTATCCTGTAACCGATCCTAGCACAGGAAGCCTTTCTGATAGAATATACTTATACACTTTATACAAGATGCGAGGTTCTTCGCATTCGTGCTTACCAACACTATCTCTCATATGATGATACTCTTGTACTGCTCAGGATACTACTGTTAGATTACCCGAAATTCCTGGCCTGTTTTTTGTACATATTGCACAAATTGTCTTCAATAGAACATTTTATTTAAGGACTTGCATTCATGATATGAAATCTGTAAGATGACCTAAACAAATGCCAGGAGAAATGTATGTCGTATCAGAATCAGCCTTCCTCGACACCATTGCCTTCGCAACAAGAGGTTCAGACAACCTTGAGTAAACCTCGTTTGGCTCGTGTTCGCGGGTGGTTGAGAAGCCGAACAGGTCGTGTACTCATCCCACTTATAGCGCTTTTGTTGGGGATAGCGCTCGGCATTTTAGCCCTGTTTCTCTTTGGTGAATCAGATGGTGGACCAATAGTTGTAGTGTCTGCATCTTCCAAGGGAGCTATTACTGTAGAAGCTGATAGGACATTCATTACTCAGCTTGTAACGAGGAATTTGGATAGCTCTGGTATGCCAGGACAAATTCAAAATGTCAATGTGCACCTGACTCAGGGCAGTCAAATGCTTGTGAGTGGAGAAGATGAATTTAGTATATTGGGAGTTCAAGTGACCAGGCCTTTTACTTTTGTTGTGCAGCTCTATGTAAGTTCCTGCTATCTAAAGATACATATTGTACACGCAGATTTCAGCAATATTCCCGTGACAAACTTTGCACAAAGCTTTGAGAGCCAGATCAATCAGCAGTTGCAGCAGAAGCCTGAAGGGCTTCCCGGTGGCTTTCAATACTGTACAACGGGTGTGAGAACCGAGCCTACAGGGATTTTTGTGACATATGCAGCAATACCTGTTTAGGATAAGGAGTATCTACGCCTACACATAATCTCGCAAAATTGGTCTCGTCAAGCATGTTGGTCCACCTTCAGCCTTGAGAGAGATTTCATTACCCTTATAAGTCATGACCTCACAGCCTGCTTCTTCCAATAAGTGTTTCGTTACGGGGTTTCCTTCCAGCATAAGACATTTACGGGGTGCAAGCGCCAGGACGTTGGCACCCATAGTCGGGAACTCTTCTTCAGGTATGACAATCAGGTTGAAGTTGCGCCGTTGTAACTCTTGCCAGAAGGGGACTGCCAGAAGCGCAGGGTATACGATAGCAGTATTTTCATCGACAATGCTAATCAGAGAAAGCAGATGCAGGCAAGCTTCAGGACCAGTATAATATGGCAATTCTACAGGGATAACCTTCACTCCTATTTCTGATAAAGCCTCACGAAGCTGGCTCAACCCTTCTGCATTGGTGCGAAAGCCAAGACCCACTGCAAGTGTATCATGGTCTACCCATAAGAGATCACCTCCCTCTGCACGAGCATCACCGTGTAATGTGTAGAGTATAGGCACGCCTGACTGCTCAAATCGACGTGCCATCACTGCCTCTTCACCGCGCCGCTGTGACTTGCCCATGCTTAAAATAATTGCACCATGGTCGGTCACAAGGGCTGGATCAAAAGCGAAGATTGCGTCGGCATGATCGGGCTGAGGCTCATCGTGGTAGACAACTTCTGCACCTGCCTGTTGCAGCAAAGCAACCAGTGCATCATGTTCTAGTTGTGCTATCGTCACATCTGGTCTTCCCGTATAATGCCAGGCTACAGGGTCACTCACTGCAAAGGCTTGTTCAGGGCGTTTTACAAGAACAGAGCGAAGAGGCGCAACCATGCTCTGGCTACCGTAGTGTCTGGTCATTTGATGTTCTCCGACGTTGCTATTCAAAATACTCGATGACGCGCTCTGGTTTTAAGAGCAGGCTCACACGTGTCTCCTGCGAGAATTGCTCTTGCAGTTGCCTTCTGGCTTTCTCTTCGCCGTGGTAACGTGCTGACAGGCGAAAGATATCATGTTGTGTTCTCTCAAGATCATCGATCAATTGCACAGAGCCATTGATGGTAAGAAAATTGTAATCATCCTCAATGCAGATAGATATCCGAGGATCGCGCCTCATGTTGCGTTCTTTCAAACGGCCAACCTTTGTATTCATCAAAATCGTACCATCATCTTCAAGCAGATACCACATTGTGGTGAGCTGAGGTGTGCCGTCTTGATTAATAGTTGCGAGTACTGCAAAACGTAGCTCTTGCAAAAAAGCTTGAGCTTTTTCTGATAGTTCAACAGCCATGTACAGTCTCTTTTCTTTTGCTATTGTGGGTCTCTGCCTCGTCCAGGTCATCAGTAGTGTCAATATCTAAGGCCAGACCAATGCTATGAAACTTTGAGTAACTCAGACACTTTTGTTTGGCAGCATCTATATAGCTCTGTAGACTTCCTGGGCCAAATACATACGGCACTGCCAGGGGTGGGTGAACCATGATGGCATTTGTTCCGGTTCCATCTCTTGATGGAGCAAGCACTACATCATACTGCAAGGATTGCTCGTAGAAACATCGAATTTCCTGAGGTGTCAGTAAAGGGAGGTCTGCAGAAATCGTTAGTAATGTCGTTACGCCTTCTGAAATCTCTCTTAAAGCGGCAGCATGCAGAGCCTGGTTGTGACCATGATACTCCTCAATGACTGCTTGTGCTCCCCACAAGTAAGCCTTTTCCAGCACCTGTTTGTCTGAGCTGACAACTGATACTTTTTCAAATAATTCACTATCTAATAAGACACATAGAACATGTTGGAGCATATCCAATACTAATCTTTCCCTTTGGTGCTGGGTAAAAGATGAAGCTAGACGGCTTTTGGCTGTCCCGAGTGATTTAACTGGAATGAGAGCATTGTATTTCATATAGCCAAACGCTATCCTAATCCTGCTATTTCTATAACTTTTTGAGCAAGAGCCTTCTTGGCTACACTATCATACATGATCGTATTCGTTGCTACTGCAGGGATGCCTAGATCCTCAATCGCACCTAAAAGGTGCTCATCCTGATTATCAATCACCATCAAATCCAAAAAGTCTCTATAGTAGCGAGCAACTCCAACAGGTGAGACTTCCATTTTAAGTCCATGCATCAACTTATCTGCGGGTCCTTTAATTGGGGCACCGCCGACAATGGGGCTGATTGCGACTACCATTCCACTGGTCTCATGTAGTGCGTCATGAATGCCTGGGATAGCCAGGATACTGCCGATACTGACAATAGGATTGCTTGGTGCAATCAAGATAGCTTCAGCGTCTTTAATAGCTTCGAGAACCCCAGGGGCTGGGTGTGTTTCACTGGCTCCGACAAAAACAACATCAAGTACTGCATCAGCACATCTCCGTTTGACCATGTATTCCTGGAAATGAAGAAGTCCTACAGGTGTCTGAATATGAGTTGAAACGTCTTGATCTGACATGGGTAAGATACGCATTGACAGACCTAATTTTTTGCGCAATTCATCTGTTATTTCGCTGAGGGATTGACCCCGGCGTAATAGGTTGGTACGATGGATATGGGTGGCAAGGTCACGATCTCCCAACATAAACCAATCTTCATTCCCGTAGCTTGTTAACTGCTGCATCGTGTAGTAGGTGTCGTTACGAATGCCCCAACCGTGTGCTTCGTCGACTAATCCTGAGAGCGTATACATCACGATATCAAGATCGGGTGATACATGCAGCCCATAAAAATCACGATCATCTCCAGTATTGACAACGACAGTCAATCTTTCCTGGGGAACAACCTGTACTAAACCTTGAAGAAAACGTGCCGCACCAACTCCGCCGGCTAGAACAACAATCATACAAACCTCTATTTAACTGCTAATCAAAACGCACAATTAAACTACTCAATGGCAAGCGTTCTCTCCGTTGTGGATCGGTAGCAGCATAACCAATAGTAATTAAAGCTTGCGGGATAAGCCGCGGGTCTAAGTCAAGCGCTTCACAAACGATTTCAGGGCAGAAGAGAGGGGCACACATCCAGCCAGCGTCCAGTCCCAGGTCGTAGGCCATTAACAACATGTTTTGGATTGCTGCCCCAATACTCTGGATTGCCATAGTCTTTTCATCAGCTTGCCTACGCTCATCGGGATAGTAATCAAGATCTTCGAGGTAGAGACATGGAATGATGATCACAGGAGCATTGAGAATACGTTGACGTGATTTCTCAAGGCGTAAATTGACGATTTCTGCATTTTGGCCATCCATTTGAAGATTTTGCTGCCAGGTAGAACCCATGGCATCAGCAAGTCTTAATTTGAGTTTTTGTTCAGTTAACACGGCAAAGCGCCATGGTTGTCGTCCATGTGGGGATGGTGCCCAACGAGCAGCTTCTAGAATCTGTTCTATGAATTCAGGCGAAACAGATCGATTCTGGTATTTTCGAACGCTGCGCCTGCTTTGTAATAATGTTGCCAGGCTTTCTGTCCGAACTGGCAATGTTACGGGTCGTGGTTCAGATTGTGTTGTCACGTTGATCTATTACCTTATAGTGCCTTTCAGAAATATTGGATCATCGAAACATATCGGTTGTGGGATCACGTAAAAGAGCTTTTGCGCTGCCTTCACCTGGCATATAAGTATAACCACGAATAAGTGCTACCGGAATGTGATCAATTTTTCCCATGACCAATTCGGCTGCTGATGCTAGCTCGTCTGCTACCGCGAGCACACTAGCATGAAGTTCATATCCATAGGGATCGTTT
>DATMNR010000315.1:0-4077 GCA_035568795.1 Ktedonobacteraceae bacterium | reverse complement strand
GCACCCCATAAACGTCTTTTTGGTGAGAGAGCCGTTGTCTGGGAACTGAAAGCTATAGCGCTCGGTAAGGAAAGAGAATGCGGATGGAACAGCTCGTTGATGCGCGAATTGTTGAGGAAGCCCAGCGGATCACTCTAAAGGCAGGAGTGCTTGCGGTCTTGTTGGCTGGCAGCTATGCACGTGGACAGGCATCGCCCTATTCCGACGTCGATTTGCTCGTGATTACCGAAAGTGATCCCAAGCGCACCGAGGTTGCCGACGTTGATTGGACGACTTTTGACATCTGCTACACGACGATGGAGGAACTGGAGCAGGATATCGCACGCTCATATATCACCTGCAACAGTATGCTCCATCTGCGGGTACTGATCGGCGATGCAACGTGGGAACAGCGGATTGAAAGACTGGCACGTCAGCGACATCCTCACTATGTTCCTCAGTCAGATGCTCTTGAGGATATGCGGCAGCAAGTTCGAGTAGCCGCCATGCACGTCGGGCTAGCCTGTGCCACAGGGGATCGTGTGGCCCAGGCTCAAACTGGTGGAGATGTGGTTTGGCTTGCAGGAAGGATGTGTCTCAGTCTGGCAGGCCTTGGACCTATGCGAGAGGATCAGTGGCATGAGTTGCTGCGAACGGCTTCATTGCCCTTTGAAGCTGCCACCCCTTTGGCCCAATGGTATCTTGGCAACGCCCTGGACGAGCGCTTAGCAGCGTGGACATTAGCGGAACGGGCCTTGGGCGAACCGCTTCCTGTAACACAGGTTGATGAACTCTCACTGCCATCTGCACCAGCCTTCCAGGCGCGTTCTCTGCCTGATGCCTTAGAAGCGGTCGAGATGCATAGATTGGTCAAGATATATGGTTTTGGCAAGATGGCGAAGGCCCTGTGGATGAAGGATAAGGTCCGCCAGGCATCGGAAGCAGGAGTGATTGTCTGGTTCTCGGTTCCCGCTTGCCTGGCACTTGGTGGCCTTATCTCGCCAGAGCCGTTTTGGTGGCATGAAGCGCTCTGTAAAATCACACTCTCATTCGATGCCGCTATGCTCTACAGATACACCATGCTGGGTGCGTCCTTTGAGGAACGCAAAGATGCCACATGTACCTTTGGAAAGCGAACAGTAGAAGCCCTTGAACCCCACTTCCGTAACACTCCGTTTGAGCACAAATATCGTCGTGACTGAGAAGACATATACAGAGGAAACGGCTTTTCTCGAAAGAATGAGCTTTAACTTGTTTTCGACCCGTGCTTGAAACGAACCAATTGAGCTTTGAGCGGCTCCATTACTTATTTCCTAGCGAAATATAGAATATCGAATTCCTGCTGTCCATGTGGATGCACAATCATAGCCAATTCGTAGCCTTGACAAACTCTTTTCGCTTTGTTATCATCATGGCACACCTAGGGGAGTAGCTCAACTGGCAGAGCAGCCGTCTCCAAAGAATGTGCGCCCTCGCGGCGCGTTTGTTCTTACTGTATCAGTGCAGTATCACTGAGGCGAAAGTGGTTAAAGCTCGAGTCTGACCTGATCCCGAAAGGGTAAAGGGACAACAGCATGGCTCGAAAAGTCTGGCTATCCCTGTTTAAACAGGAAAGATATCCAGGCAGCTAGGCCGGGTATGGTGAAAGCTGGATTGCCTGAATCCCAGTCGTGACTCAATTATTCAGGATTGTCAATCGCGTTTTGGAGGATTGGCAAACGCTTCTCCTGAGAGAAACGACGAAAAGGGCACCTAAACTCGGACCAGAACAGACGCGTAACCTGGGGATCGCCTAAACATTGAGAGATGCATGGCGACGGAGTATCCATAGTACTCAAACACCTGAAGTAATGTTCAGGACACGGGGAAGGGATACAGGAAGCCAATCTTCAAGAGAGGCTTCTAGAGAGCCGGATGCATTGAAAGGTGCAAGTCCGGTTCGGTTCACGGCAGGTTGCGGGTTCGATTCCTGTCTCCCCTGTTAAAACTCCTGAATATCAAAAGTTCAGGAGTTTTTTTGTCCTAAAACTTCCCAGCCGATATTGATACACATGGGTTATGGTGTTCCGAATTGATGCTCGAGCTCTGCAAAAGCAGTTTTAACGCATAGTATTGAAGTATTACCGAATCTGTCTCACCCCAAAAGAAATATAGTTAGGATATCTCAAGCGAGAAGAATTGGTGTGTAGATACTTGAAAACCTTTTCTGGAGGAACTGCTTTCCATTGAAAAAGATTTGTCCAGGTTGCGGCGAAGAAAGAGATACTGAGAAAGACTTCCGCTGGAAATACAAAGATCGAGGTATACGCCAGAGATGGTGTAAATACTGCCAAGCCGTGGCTAATAAAGATCACTATCGAAATAACAAGCAGGATTATCTTAATCGTGCTCTTACACGTAATGCACGTGTGAATACTGAAAACAGGCAAAAACTATATGCCTATTTATCTCAACATCCCTGCGTCGATTGCGGTGAAAATGATGTGCGCGTTCTTGAGTTTGACCATGTACGCGGCAATAAGTCTGCTAATATAGCCAGGCTATTGAATAATGCTATCTCATGGTCTACCATAGAAAAAGAAATCGCTAAGTGTGAGGTTCGCTGCGCCAACTGCCATCGTATCAAGACCAATGAAAGAGGCAGTTGGTGGCGATTTGGGCAAAGCTGAAAATTGCGGGTTCGATTCCTGTCTCCCCTGCTAAAAACTCCTGGATAAAATATGTTCAGCAGTTTTTTATTTCCTAACAGTTGCAGCTTCAAGATACCTGTCAACCAGATCAGATATCACTTTCTCCAATGCTCAAGCATCTCTATATAATGAAATATGCTACACTCTCCTTGAAATCTCCGCTAAGTAAATAGATAACCAGGAGCATATTTATGACAAATCACCCAACAGCAGATCTAGCCCGTTTTTGTGCTCAATTACACTATGAAGATCTTTCAGCAACAGTGAGGGAACGTATACGCTATTTACTTCTTGACCACCTTGCGGTCACGCTTTGCGGTTCAACCCTTCCATCAAGCCTTGCTGGCTACCAGATGTTAGAGCAGATGGCTATAGGAAGCACTCATGGTGTCACTATTTTCGGGAGGCAAGAACGGGCTGTAGCAGAGTGGGCTTCATTAGTAAATGGCATTGCAGCACATGGATTGGAAATGGATGACGTTGAGAATCGCTCCTCACTACACCCAGGAGTCGTCGTATTTCCTGCTGCCCTTGCACTTGCGGAGCAGATTGGTTCAACACCTGCTGACTTCTACTCAGCCGTGATCGCTGGATACGAGGTAACGTTGCGTGTAGGTGCCGCGCTCAATCCAGCTTCTTCGTACGAACGAGGCTTTCATCCTACTGCCATTTGCGGGACCTTGGGAGCTGCGGCAGCCAGCGCGCGTCTTTTACGATTATCTCCTGAGCAATCAAATATGGCCTTGGGAATTGCAGGTAGTATGGCAGCAGGTTCAATGGCGTACTTACTTGATGGGGCATGGACGAAGCGACTTCATCCTGGTTGGGCATGTCATGCCGGGATTATGGCGGCGCGCCTCGCGGCAGCACGGTTTATAGGCCCAGCAAGTATTCTCGAAAGCCAATATGGATTTCTACATGCTTACTCATCTGCAAGTGACATATCCCAACTTGTACGCCAGCAAGAGGATGAATTCGCCATTATGCTGGTATCCATCAAGCCATATGCTTGCTGTCGTTATATGCATGGTCCCATTGACTGCCTTTTTGAAATTATTCACAACTACCATCCCAATCTTGAACACATCGAGCTTGTGCGTTGTGGCGTCTTGACAGGAGGGCGAGGATTAATAGCTGATCCAATTGAACTGAAAAGACAGCCCAAAAATGTGGTCGAAGCACAATTCAGCATGCCGTTTGGGGCAGCAATCGCGCTGTTTACAGGCACAGCAGGAATGTCTGTATTTACGAATGAGTGGATACATGATTCCAAAGCCCAAGAACTCATGCAGCGTGTTGAGTGCTATTCATCTTCAGAGCTTGATGCGTATTACCCCAAGGAGTGGCCTGCAAGCGCCAGTGTAAGAATGATTGATGGGAGAGAGTTCAGTGCAAATGTGAGGTATGC
>DATMNR010000314.1:0-6067 GCA_035568795.1 Ktedonobacteraceae bacterium | reverse complement strand
TGCAACAAGCGGGCTATGATTGGGCCCTCACAACGACCTATGGATTCAATACTCCACGCAGTGAGCCATTACTTCTCCGGCGTATCGAGGCGGATGTAAATCAACATTGGCTGGTTCTTGCCTCGGAGACGGCTGGTTTATGGGGGTTCTTCTCCCGGTTGCGCTGGATCTTTACTATGCGAAAAGGAATTTACAAAGCAAGAAATGATTGAATATCATCCTGAGAACAGGGGTACAATTTTGTGAGCGACGCTTTAGACAAAGTCAAAGATGCAACTTACCGGCTACCGATTGAAGATGGGAAATTCGCATGTTGGAATTTACCACCTACAACTCGTCGGGGAACGTTTGAAGCTCTAGTGCTCGACGCCAGGTTGCGGCAATCGTTGGCTACTGTACGTTCACTAGGTAGTCGAGGGCTACGAGTTGCAGCGGTAGGTAGTTCTGCACGATTACCCTCCTTCTCGTCGCGCTGGTGTCAGCAATCATTTATCTGTCCAGCAGATGAAGGAACTGAAGCATATATATTCTATCTGGAGCAGCTGCTTGACCATATTAGAGCAAGAGTCCTCATTACTTCATCAGATGCGACCCTAGCACTGGTACGCCGTTATCGTGGACGACTTGAGCAGCGGACAAGTATTGCCCTGGCCAGAGAACCCGCCCTTGGAATAGCCATTAACAAAGAGCGAACCTTGGAGGTTGCCGGACAATTAGGACTAAGTGTTCCCAAAGGGGTGATCGTGAAGGAGGTGAGCGAGGTAGCACAAGCACTAAGCACGATCGGTTTACCAGTAGTAGTCAAACCTGCTGAGTCCTGGGCATGGCGCAAACAACATGGTAAGCGACCTGTGTCCAAGTTGGTAAGCACTCCTGACGAGGCACAGCAGGTAGTTGAAGAACTGGAGAGTTTTGGGGTGTCAATGATCTTCCAACAGCTCATCTCTGGTAGACGAGAGTCCATTAGTCTCTTTTATGCACAAGGTCAAATCTATGCATGTTACGCTCAGCGGCACACGCGTATCGTGGGTGGCGAATCTGCCTTACGAGAGAGTATTGCTGTTCCGCCAGACATCGGGAGCCAGGCAGAACGTCTCGTGCGCGAAATTGATCTCGAGGGTTGCGCTGAAGTAGAATTTCGACGAGATGACGCTGGAAATCCCTACTTGATGGAGATCAATCCTCGTCTGTGGGCATCGGCAGAACTTGCAATACGCTCAGGCGTCGACTTCCCCTATCTCATGTATCAATGGGCAACCGGGGAGAAGATCGACATGAATAAGAGTTATCCTGTGGGTGGTCGGCTGCGCAATCTGAAAGGCGATTTCCTCTATGTGGCAACATCACTATCAACCTCACGGCAGCAGGGAATACCAGAACGAGAAGTATCCCCACCATCCAGAGCAATACTCGACTTCTGCCTTTCTTTCTTTATCCCCATGGGCTATGACTACCTAAATTGGAGAGACCCACTTCCAGCGTTGACGGTAATGGTTGGTTTCGTTCGTGATGTGCTGCGATGGGTAGGCAAGAATCTTCGTAGGAAGGTATCGTAAACTGAATATGTCTGCTTTTGAAGAGGAAATTTCCCTTGGAACCGATCAACGTTTTTGACTACGAACACCTTGCCAAGGCTCGTATGGAGCCGAGTGCTTGGGATTACTATTATAGTGGCAGTGATGACGAGGTGACACTACGCGCTAACCGCACAGCATTCGAGTGTATCGAGCTTCGACCGCGCGTTCTCATGGATGTTAGCACCTGTGATACGCGTACTACTGTGCTCGACACCGCTATAAGTATGCCTATTTTAGTAGCGCCAACAGCATTTCACAGCCTTGCTCATTGTGCGGGTGAGTGTGCAACGGCACAGGCTACAGGCAGGTCAGGAACCCTCATGGTGGTTAGTAGCTCTTCAACTCGAAGTCTTGAGGACATTGCAAGAGAGGCAAGGGGTCCACTTTGGTTCCAACTTTATGTCCATGACCGCAAGAGTGCGGAAGAACTTGTCCATCGAGCCATGAGGGCCGATTTTCGCGCACTCGTCGTCACAGTTGACTCACCCCGCTGGGGACGCAAGGAGCGCTCAATACGCAGCGGCTTTCGAGTTCCACAAAAGGCAAACTTTACCAGTGCAGAAGCTGCGGTGGATGTTCTTCCTCTTACCTGGGAATCACTTACCTGGGTACGATCGTTAACCTCTCTTCCACTTGTCCTCAAAGGCATTCTGACGGCTGAGGATGCGGTACTAGCTGTTAAGCATGGAGTGGATGGCATCATCGTCTCCAACCATGGAGGCCGTCAGCTTGATACCTCTATCGCCAGTATCGATGCGTTACCCGAAGTTGTCGAAGCAGTCGGTGGAGGCTGCGAGGTCTACCTGGATGGGGGGGTGCGTCGCGGCACTGATATATTGAAAGCTCTGGCGTTGGGAGCACGCGCTGTCCTGGTCGGGCGTCCAATTCTTTGGGGGCTTGCGTCAAACGGGGAAGAAGGGGTAGGCCATGTTTTGGAGTTGTTGCGAGCAGAACTTGAACTCGCAATGGCACTTTCTGGCCGCCCCACAATAGATAGCATTGATCGCTCCCTAGTGAGGATGAGCTGAAGATGATGATTGCTTCATGACCCATAAGATCAATACGTCTCGCGTCGTGCTTATCACGGCCCCCATCGAGGCTCATTGGTTGGCGCAATTGCAAGACCTCTCTCGTGGGCTTCAGATTGTACAATGGCCAATCCACTCTGCCAGCGCAGTCCCGGATGACCTGTGGCAAGGAGTGGAAATCCTTTATATGTCGTACGCCACCCCCTTGCCAACTCCAGAGCAGACCCCCCGATTGCGGTGGGTACAGTTATACTCGGCCGGCCCAGATCCTATTCTTGATCAACGTCTCTTTCAGACCCCGGTTATTTTTACTACAACGAGTGGCGTCCATGCTATAAATATTGCAGAGTACGTTTTCACCGTAGTGCTCGCCTGGTTCCATCGACTTCCCCTAATACTCGAGTGGCAGCAGCGAGGGCAGTGGCCCTCTAATACAGAGCGTTCATCTTTGTTTGTAGCACAAGAATTGAGGGGAAAAACCATCGGTATTGTGGGGTATGGCAGTATCGGACGTCATGTAGCACACTTAGCTAATGCGTTTGGCATGCGAGTACTAGCGTTAAAGAGGAGTTCCGACCATCGCGATCATGGTTACTGGTTTCCCGAGGTTGGTGACCCCGAAGGGAATGTGCCGGACCGCTATTACACACCTGAGCAATTATCTTCTATGCTTAGTGAGAGCGACGTTGTGCTCATCGCTGTACCCTTGACACCAAAGACCCGGGGGCTATTCGACAGAGCAGCTTTTGAGACGATGAAGTCGACAGCTTTCTTAGTGAATATTGCTCGTGGTGACATCTGCAACGAAGCGGCACTAGTTCGCGCTTTAGAGGAGAAACAGATTGCTGGAGCTGCTCTGGATGTATTTCATCAGGAGCCTTTACCTTTCGATCATCCGCTCTGGCGTCTCCCCAACGTATTTATTAGCCCTCATATAACGGGCTTGACTCCTCACTACGACGAACGAGCCGCGCTCATCTTCGAGGAAAACTTGCGCCGCTACTTAGCAGGCGAAACTCTTTTAAATGTAGTGGACAAGACACAGGGATATTGAATGAGAGATCAGCGCTGGACTTAGATATAGCCTGCAAACTGACTCAAATGGCAACTGGTCCAGGTCGTTTCATCGCAAGCAAGCATGGCTGAGCAATACATTAGCACAAATTATGCGACAGAGTCACCGAATCTAAATCTCTTTCTTAACCAATTCTCAATAGTCATTTGGTATGCTGGAAGTGCAGTCTATGGGATTATTCAGCTTTCCCATTCAGGGAGCGCCAAGTAACTCTTCCCCGCAGCTATAAAGGCAATACAGCTAGGAAACGTAAAGGTTTATTTATGAGAAACACACACAGGCAGCTTAGTACACAGGAATACTTGCGATTGATCGGTGTTCCGGATCTTCCACCTTTAACAAGCCCCTTCGACCCAGGATACGACCCAGTCACATTCGAAAGCCATCTCGATCAGAGTGCTCATCTTATGTCCTCCCTTAAGGTCTCGATGGCATGCTGGCAAATTGCCAATGAAGCTGTAACCCGGCGCAAGCTTGCCGTAGCTCGCTCTCACGATGTACCCACAGTCACGGGTGGGGGACCTTTCGAGGTAGCTGTAGCTCAGGGACAACTCGAGGCCTATCTCGATCTGTGTGCAGACCTGGGTTTCACGCGCATCGAATGCGGCGAAGGCTTCACTGAGTTGCCACTCAAGCCACATACAATAGTAAAGATGGCGCGTGAACGAGGACTTGCAGTCCAATACGAGATGGGCAAGAAGCACGAAGGCCCTTTTACCGAGGAGTCACTCGATGAGGCAATCAGCCGCGGGCAAGCATGGCTAGATGCCGGAGCAGTGCAGCTTGTCGTGGAAGCACGAGAAAGTGCTCTCGGCGTGGGGACATTTAACAAAGATGGATCACTCAATACCGCCTTTGCAGATCGATTTGCAACGGCTTTCGGGCTCGAGATTGCCATGTTTGAAACGCCCAATAAACCAAGCCAGTTCGCCATGCTCGATCATTTCGGACCGGGGGTTCATCTTTGTAATGTGCGTTTAGAGGAGCTTTTGCGTGTTGAGATCTACCGGCGTGGTCTTCATTCGGATGCATTCGCTAAGCCTAATCTACGGCCTGCTCTTCCAAAACGCGCATTGTCATAGAGAGGAGCTTATCATGCGCAGGACAGTAGTGATCGACAGTTTCCCTGAAAGTGTGGGAGCCTATCGAAATGGTTATGCGATTGTGGCGGTAGATGTGATCAGAGCAACGACAACAGCCGTAACTGGAGTCGCACTTGGCCGTAAGTGCTTTCCTGTTCCATCTCTTGAGGAAGCGGTTCCGCTCGCCGCGAAGTTGCCCAACCCACTTTTGGTTGGAGAGCTAGGCGGAAGTATGCCTTATGGTTTTGACTTGAACAGCAGCCCGTTCGATTTGGAGTCCCGGACCGATACGCACCGTCCAATGCTTCTTCTTTCCACTTCTGGAACGAGGCTTATCTGCGGTGCTCCTGAATCGCAAGCAATGTACGTGGCTTGTTTGCGGAACTACACAGCACAAGCCAGTTACCTGAAAGCACATCATCCAAAGGTGGCTGTGATCGGCGCCGGGTCGCGGGGTGAGTTCCGCAAAGAGGATCAGATGTGTTGCGCGTGGGTCGCGGAGAAGCTGTTGAGCGCAGGCTACGAGCCGGAAGATGAAAGGACAATGGCTATCATCGAGCAGTGGAGTGGAGCACTTGTTGATACAATCTCAGAGGGCGCGAGTGCCGACTATCTCCGAAACAGCGGCCAGAAGAGGGATCTCGATTTCATCCTGACACATATCGACGATCTGGACGAGGTTTACCGCTTCGAGCGGGGTCAAGTGATGAAACACGCTGAGGAGTTACTACTCCGGTAACACGGGACCGCCATCAACATCTCCATTTTCAAACGATTGTCCTTTAGCTGCGCAGTAGATGAGTTGCTCAGCGCTCAATGATTGTTCGGAATGCGGTAATGCCGGCTTCGTGGCTAGTACAAGGTAGGTGAGGCCGGTGGAGCGCAAGAAGGGTACGTTTCGATTGGCGAGGCTCTGTAACTGATGGTTGAGTGCAATACCGAGGCGTTCTGGAAGTATTTTGCGGTGCAAAAATGTAAACGTTCCGAAACCCAGCGTCATCCCTTTGATCTTGATAAGTTCGGCACTGGCCAGGGCTTCGTCGATAAAACGGCGGTCATGGAAGATCGCCATCGTTGGCTTTGGCGATTGGTGAAGGATCCTCATCCATTCGAGCATTCCTTTCAATCTCCTCCTGAGCGGAGCAAGCGCTGGATTCATCGCTGGGTCAAGTAGATAGATTAGACGCTTTCGGTTATCGGCCGTGAGCAGGACATGACCACCTGGCATGCTCACGCGAGCCATCTCTCGTATCGCCATCTCTGGTCGCTCCAGCCAGGGTATGACGCCAAGGGCGACCACGAGGT
>DATMNR010000313.1:0-11452 GCA_035568795.1 Ktedonobacteraceae bacterium | reverse complement strand
TTGATGCGTCTGATCATCGAAAATTGTCAACCTATTAGTGCTGGCAATCCAGAGTTGGTTTGAACCACTGCCGTTTAGATTTGATCCAGCAGTCAGAGCTACAGCTAATCCGTACACTGGACCAATCACTTCAAAAGTATTCAGGATTTTACAATTTGTTGGATCGAGCGCGGTTACCTGTGCCGATCCATTGCCCGCAGCATACAAGATGTTCAAATCGGGATCAATTGCCAACAGAGATGGTTCACCTGGAAGATGTGAGGTACAGAATGTACGACCAGTGCTGGCTCTGATTATAGACACCTGTCCCAGAGCGGGTTGCGAGACATAGAGTAAGCCTCCATCCTGACTAAGCAGAATTGTATGTGGATTACCTGTTATGGAAATTGTTTTTGTTACTTTTGCCTGTCCAACATCAATAACGCTGACGCCCGAGGATGTGCCTGACACATACGCCAGGTTAGGAGCACCACCATCCGCGTTTGCATGCGGAACGAAAGATAAGCTGAGAAGCGAAAAGATGAAGAGGAAAGCAATGGACCACTGCCATCTTTTTGTGACTAATCGCATCAATTGTAAATCCTTTCAAAGGGAACAGAAGCATGCAGCAAGTACTGTACCCTAAAAGGTGATCGGTGTCCAATAGTAAATTTTAGTAGGATAATTCATGGGGTTTGTAGCAGTTGTCGCGTTTGTCGCACTTGTCGCGATTGTTGCACTTATCGCAGATGTATCAGTTATAACGTTTATATCACTTATAAAATTTTATTTTCGCGCCTATGGCTGCTTAAAGAACCTTATGGAGCAATACAAGGATATATCCTGATAGACTCCTAATATGATCTGGTATATACTGCTCCTAATAATTACGCAGGAATAATAAAACAGGACTAGTAAGAGGAATAGAATAAGACTGCCATGTCAACTGCTCCGTCATCCATGTCTCCTCGTACACAAGATGCAGGGAGACAAACAAAAGTAAAATCCTTACGGCGCACAAGAATCATTCGAACATTCGTCTTTGGGCTACTCATCATTGTTATCGTTGTAGCGTGGCAGTTTCTTAACGCTTACAATAATAGTACTGACCCTACTATAGCAGACCATCCACTCTCCAATCCACACACTCACCTGCATAGTGTAGTCCTGGGAGAGAAACCCGGAGTGCTCTATCTTGGAACACATTATGGTCTGTTCACAAGTACGGATGGCGGGCACACCTGGCCACAGTCACATGGTACACTCAGTAATGACATGGTCACTTCTATTGCTGTAAGCCCATCCAACCCTAACATTCTGGCTCTCATAGTCATTCCAACGAGCGGCCTGGGCAACAATATGGGATTGCTTTCAGCCGAGACAACGGAACTTCCTGGCAGATCACAGCTCCTTCTGGTTTATCTTCTTCAGCTTACCCGTATGCAGTGAAAGCTGGCACTGGAAGCTCTGGCCAGTTCTATACTTATTATTTCTACGGAGGATGGTTAGAGACTCGAGACCTGGGCGCGCACTGGTATCCAATCACCAGGGGCACACTTTCAGGCATGCAGACGCCCTCATTACTCACCGATTCTAACAATCCCAACCATCTCTTCCTGGGAGGAGATCAAGGTCTTTTTGAGAGCTATGACGATGGAGGTCACTGGTTACACATTTCTGCTGTTCAGGGAAACGTACAGAGTATAATAGCAACGAATACTACACCACGTATACTTTACTGTGCCACTGATCAGGGATTTTACCACTGGCAAGAAGGAAGCGCTCGGATAACACAGGTGACACATCTTCCCATGACAACGCCACCAACACGGCTGCTGATTGATAAAACAGGCAAGGCACTGTATGGACTTTCAGGTCAAGACCTCTGGTTCTCATCTGATAGCGGCAGTTCCTGGGTGCATCGCTGGCACTTTGACAGAGGTGATCTGATTTCGTTGATTGTTGATCCACTGAACCCTCACATGCTTTACGCTGGTTTCTTTCTACCGCCCAAAGTCATATATAGCATGGATGGAGGCAGTTCCTGGCAAACGCTCACAGATTGAAAGGAATCCGTTACTTCATTGAAGGATTTTCATAGATGAATAGAACGAAAATTTATAGGCCAATTGCAATATTAGAGTTTGCTTTTATGCTAATGGTGGTGCTCTTTTCTGGCTCACGGCATGTCTATGCGGATGGTGGTGCTCCTAACCTGGCCTACGTGGCAGGCACTCAAAAAGGAATCAGTGTCATCGACATAGGTCAACAAAAAGTTACCGGCAGCTTTACAATGGGTAATGATCCCGATGCGATCTATCTCAGTCTGGATGGGCGTTTTCTTTATGTTACACAGCCAACATCAGGACATGTAACCATGCTTGCTGCCAAAACCGGGCAGATCATTTGTAGTGCGAATGTACCAGGGCAACCTTCGCTATTAGCCTTTGATCCCGGGTTGAACATCCTCTATACCGCAGGAAATGGTGGGAATAGTGTTACTGCACTGGACCCAAGCAACTGCGCAATTCAACAGACAATTCAAATGAGCAGTCCCATTTATGGCCTTGCGGTTGGCATCATAGGCTCAGGCGCCCCTGGAGAAACTACCAATCAGCTTTGGGTAGCTGATGCTACTTCGTTGAATGTCTTCGTAAACAAAAGGCTAATCGGCAGTTTACAAGTACCAGGTGGTCCACAATATATCAGTATTCCTCCTGGATTTACTGCATATATGACAACCCGGCAAGGAAGTGTCTACGCAGTTGATCTTACTTCGCGCAAGCTTTCACCAGCGCTCATAAGTGGAGGATCCTTTGGACCAATGGATTATAACGCTTTCACAAGCGAAGTCTACGTACCTGATATGCTGAACAAACAAGTTGATGTGCTTAGCCCGATATTTCCCGGAACAAATACACTTCCACATGAACCAAATTACTCGATTCATCTTGGAGTTGTGCCACAATCGATCGCTATCACCAGCGATGGACAATTAGGCTTTATTGCTCTTGCGGGCGGCAATGTCGCCATGTTAGATATCCCGGGTAAGCAAATTATCAACACCATACTGGTTGGTGGCAATCCACGTTTTATTATTACAGGTCTCTACCCACCGCTCATTGGAACAACCCCGCAGCAAGCTTCTGTGTGGGGAACAGTTATCACCATTGCAGCATATGCACTGGTGATTGGACTGCTCATAGTTCCGTTAATATTGTTTCAAAGATATGCTCGCAGTAAGGTTGATCACAAAGTGAAATCATAAGATGTTCAAAAATGGCATTTCGGATGGAATCTTACACAAAACAATTAAAGAGAGAATGAAAACACCCTAGGGTAGAAAATAGGGATTCATCCTGATGGCACCCTATCAAAGTTCACCTATACTTAGATTGTGCAAGAGGTCCCGATGAATTTTTTGACCCCGCTCAATATTTTGAAAGTGAGTGAACCATTTTGCGCACAATGTATTCCCGTCTACAAATTGCTTTCGCATTCATGCTCAGCATAGGTCTGCTGTATTTGATGACCGGAACTGTTTCGGCTCATGCAACAATTCCGGTACATGCGAAAGTCAATAAAGCCATACCGGCAATCGGTTCGACGATCTCTCAGGCTCCAACTGTGGTGACAGTATTTACTTTGGAGAACATAAATCCCGATCCCAACAAAAGCAACCTGTTCGTCTACTCACCTGCTGGTGATCTCATCAGTCAGGGGAATGCAACGGTATCCTTAACGAATCCTAGGGAGATGTCCATAACCATTAAGCCTGATAAGGCTAACCTAAATGGAGTTTATGTTGTAAGATGGATTACAGTCTCAGCAGAAGATGGAGATCCGGACCAGGGAGCCTTCGTATTCACGGTCAATGCAAGCGCGGCCACAACGCCCACGCCTGTAGTGACAACAACATCCTCGACAGCCCCATCGACAACTACCACCAATGGTGCGGGAGGCACACCGACCTGGGTACCTATCGTCGTTGGTGTTGGTGCCTTGCTAGTTGGACTAGCTGTTGGGCTAATTCTTGGTCGACGTCGTTCAGCATCTTCTATAGGAACCATGCGTAAAGCAGTGACTCAGCAATCGCAAGAAGAAGAGTCTATCAAGCATCCGTAGTGAGTAGTGTTTAGTGCCGTATATACATCCTTATACGGCACCTTGATCTACATCAGCAGAAACAACAAGCAGGCCAAGCACCGTTCTGTTGCTCCTCCGATGAGCACGCTCTGAGTGCCCTGGTCGCTTCGTGCCTTCGCTCAGAACATGCAGCAGCGAGGTAAGCCAGTTACAGGGATTCTGACCGCAGTGATGCACACATAGCTTCATTATGAGGTGTTTACATTCGTTGGGGACAGCCTGATAAGCATAACAGGTTGGTGAAGGCAGAAGGTCCTTTCGCTTCCATTGCCTGCAAGAGAGTGCGCGAAAAGGCAGACAAAAGCAGGAGTCGATTGAACCTGCACCAGCAGCGTCTGGTGGAGTGGAAGAAAGCCATCCGCCTGCATCGTAACGGTGATCATCCACGGCCCTACCATAGAGAAGCTGATATGTACCAGAAAGGTTCCCTGCCCCTGGGACGTCGTGGAGATCATATTGGCTGCCATGAGCATATTGGTCATCCACGCTTGCGTGGAAATCTTGGCTCCATCGACCGTCAGCCCCTGCTCATCGGTGACGTGCACCTTGAGGATCGTGGGCGTTTCTGGCGTTGGGCGCTGTGCCAGCTGTACGTGCAACTGAGCAGGTGCAAGAATATGCACCGTTGCTGCGTAGACGAGAATACCGATGCATACAAATGCGAGGAAAAGCCAGAAAAACGGCCTGACACGCATAGCGTACCTCCATCGCTCAACGGTGAGAGAACTGGTCACTACAAAAACCCGCTCTCCAAGCTAGGTGAATGGAGGAAGTGATGCTCCTCCATCCAGTAAAAAAGCTCACTCTACGCTCGTTGCGCTGTCCCCGAATCTTCTGACGCTCGCAAGTCGCGGGCAACTTTCGCACGTTGCACACTCAGGGCGGGTACCTTTGGCCAGCAGGCCAGCGCTATGACGACGACGAGCAAACCTGAATTGAAATCGGTCGCCATGCCGGTCAGGATCATCCCAAAGGCTTGAGAGAAGTACCAGAATAAGACACTCATCACAATCGACGCGATCAGGAACGGTCGCACCTGCTCATCCTTGACCACTGCCAGACCAATGCCGATCGTCAGGAAGACGACGATCAGGGCGATATTGAGCGGGGTCTCGATGTTGGCCGTGGCATTGGAGATCTGTGTAAGTACCGGGTCTACCAGTACGGTATTCAGCCCACCCTGGCCGACCATCGCGCCAATAGCCTGGGAGATCTGGCCTTGCTGCCACCAGTTAGGTTGCAACTGCAACAGCGCCGCGAAGCACCAGAAGCCCGCGAGGATATAGCGAAGGAGCCGGCGTGAGAGCAGCCCATCGTTCCGCGCTTTTCTAGTTGCGCCTTCGGAGGCAGTGGTGGACTGCTGGCGTGGGATGACAGCAAGACCCAGCAGGGGATAGAGCAACACGGCCCCAGGCGCACCAGTCAGGACACTGGCCGTTCCGGTAAAGAGCATATTCATGCCCTCACCACCATACCAGACGATGAAGGCCCACACGATGGAGGCGAACACCAGCCATTGCACCCAGCGATCTGAGAGAAACAGGAAGCCGAGACCAAGACAGATCTGGACGACGGAGATGAGCAGATTCACCTCGAAGAGGTGGAGTGTCGTCTGGGTGACGATATACTGGAGGCTGGGCTCGAAAAGCCCAGGTTGGCCATTCAGCATCGGCTTCATGATGCCGTTGACCATATTCATAGTCCACATCTGTGGGAACAACTGAATAATTCCATCGATGAGCCACAACACCCCAAGGACTCGCTGGAGCATTTTGCGTGAGAGTAACATAAGATTGTCATTTCCTTTCAGTTCAGTCCGATAAAGATGCACGCGCCACAATCGTGTGCAGTTCCTCTTCCGCTGAGAGCTTGCTCCACCTGATGCCAGTGCGAGTTGGGAACAAACCACCACCCGTGACTATAAAGCACATCATACCGCTTGTCTATCGGGATGAATCCGTATTTTTTACCCTAGGGTGCGCAGTTCATGGGATCAAGAGCGCAGAAATGTCTCGCCCCTTCCTTGTAGTATCAACTATCCCTCTCTTCTAGAGAGTATGGCGCAGGAACCATCGTCTGATTACGTAGACAGGGAGTCAGGCACTTGATGGATTTGCTATAATCAAAACGACGATCGTTCCTGCACAGAGAAGAGGAAGTTGAAGATGTACTGTATCCATCACGTGTCAAAGATTGGTGGTATGTTGTTTTTCTTGGGGCTGCTGTTAGCGCTCCTGGCAGCATGTTCTGGAGGGAGTAGCGCGTCGACCCAGTCGACAGGTGTATCCTCATCGTTTAATACCATGCTCAAAACGTCCGACGGCATGTTTCAGATCCAGTTCACCGTGACGCCAAATCATCTGGGTCTCAATACATTTACCGTGAATGTAGATGATGCGAACAGTGGGAAACCCGCCACCAACCTCCAGGTGCAACTGTCCACCACCATGCTCGAGATGGCGATGGGGACCGATACGCTCGACCTGCCATCCAGTGGAAATGGTCACTACAGCACGCAAGGTACGCTTGCTATGGCTGGGAACTGGGAGATCCACATGCTACTACGCACGCCAGACGCGACGCTGCATGAAGCACAGGTTCAACTGTCAACCCAGGGGTAAATCGAAGAGCATAGAGAACGCGAATCGCCAGAGAACGCGAATCGCCATGGTACCGATTCGGAGACCTAAAAAGGAAACATCGCATGACCACGCCTTCCTAGGATGAAGGCGATGGCCCGTAACAGCACATCAAGCAGGCAGATGCATACTCGCTAGAGGCTTCTTCTGACTCTTCACCCTCGTAACACACCAGACAAAAGATCCTAGAAGAAAACTCTCCAACGAATTCAGACACCCTGACCAATTCATCCTCTGAACAATGAAGACGGTAGCTCAGTACAGGTGCAGCAGCTATGCTACTTTTACGACACATGGTATCCTATCGTCAAAAATACACTCACAGGCTTATTGAGCAAGCGCAAGTCTTGCCTAATGCCAGAATGACTAACATGAGCATGGTGACAAATCAAATCCAGGTCGAATCGTTGGGACATGGAACCTACGTGGCTCAACTTCAATTAGACATGGCAGGGCCATGGGAGGAGATTAGTATCGAAGCTCATGCAGACGGTTTCGAACCCATAGCTAAGAACCTGTTTGTGCAAGTTGAATGAAACAGGATGGAATACATATACTTGACGCATCAGAACTCTGGACCTATAGTAGGATTGAAAGGCTGAATGTGTAGCCAGAATGGGAAGTGAGTCACAGCTATGTCCAGAGTTTTTCATGTCTATGCAAAGCCATTAGAGCGATTGAAGCTCTCTCTTTTTGAGAAAGTCATCCTCGCTAATAGCGTGATGCTTATTTTTGTGGCAATAGTGGGTCTGTGGATCACCAGTCACAATCTTGAATCACACCATTATCTGATTGATACCAGCTTTATAGTGTTAGCGACGCTCCTTGGCTTACTGGTGAATATAGCATTAATCAGAGCAAGCTTTCGTCCATTATTCGGACTTATGCACACTATCCGAAAAGTCAGCGCAGGGGATACACATACTCGCGCGCAAGTTACATCTACGGATACTGAAATTGGCGAGCTTGCTCAAGCTTTCAATAGTATGCTGGATCGACTCGAGCAAGCACGTAGGGATCAAGCAATGCTAATCCTTCAAGCACAAGAGGAAGAACGCCGTCGCCTTGCACTCGAATTGCACGATGAGAGCAGTCAGAACCTATCTGCGTTATTGATACATACAGAGATATTAAATCAATCACTCAAAGCCATACCTGACCAAATGAATACTCAACCAGTATATCAACAACTACGTGAGGGACTTCAGGTGTTGAATAGCCTCACGCAGAAGACATTAGACAATATACGCATTCTGGCTCAGCAGTTGCGACCAAGTGTGCTGGATGATCTTGGATTGTACTCAGCTTTGCGCTGGTTAGCTGAGGATAGTCGTGAACGCCTGCTACTACCCGTAGAAATTCAACTTGAAGATGTAGAAAATTCTATTCGCACACAGAGACAAGCCGCTCTCTACGAAACGACACTCTTTCGCATTGCGCAGGAAAGTCTTACCAATGCAGCACGTTACGCACATCCTCAATGTGTCTGGCTCTCGCTTACACAAAATCAACAAGCAATTTGCTTACGCGTATGCGATGACGGTATTGGCTTCGATCCTTCCGAAAAGTTTGCAGGTTTAGGAATAGCAGGTATGCGTGAACGAGCGTCATTATTGGAAGGCTCATTGACAATCGTCTCGCACCCAGGGCAAGGAACGACAGTAGAAGTCTTTTTACCTCTATCAACAGCAAGCATGAGGGACTCGGAACATGCCTGACGAATCTGTCTCTTCTTCAATGATACATGTGCTACTTGTTGATGATCACGACATCTTACGCCAGGGACTTAAGATGCTGCTCAGCATGCAGCAAGGGATAAAAGTGGTAGGTGAAGCACGCACTGGACAAGAGGCAATCGTTATGGCAAAGGAACTTATGCCAGATGTAGTCGTAATGGATATTACTATGCCGGATATGGATGGGTTGGAAGCTTGCCAACTCATTCGGTACCAGCAGCCTGCCACTCAAGTACTGATGCTCACTATGCACGAAAGCGAGGAATATTTTTTACAGGCACTGCGCATAGGAGCTGCAGGATACCTTGTAAAGAAAGCTGCACCATCTGACCTACAAATGGCAATTAGCTCAATCGCGCAAGGTGGCGCTTTTCTTTATCCAGGTCTGGCAAAAGCGCTCATCCGATCTTATACATCCTCTTCCTCGTTTGAAACTCAAACGAAACAAGGTTACAAACCAGCTAACACTCCGAAGCTGGCGCAAGCATTACAGGTCCTGACTCCTCGTGAAATAGAGATACTCAAACTAGTAGCAGAAGGTTACACAAACCAGGAAATTGCTGATCATTTGACACTGAGCATTAAAACGGTGCAAGCCCACCGCGCGAATGTGATGGAGAAGCTCGATTTGCGTGATATCACGCACCTGGTACGCTTCGCAGTCCGATACGGCTTGATACCACCTGAACCATAGCTTAAAATGGTATTTGCACTACATTATATGCCGAAAAATGACTGAGAGGTAGGCCAGATGCGCATAATATCAGTGAGGAATCAAAGAGTTCAAAGAAATGTTAGAACTTCTTCACCTCTTCGTGCGCCTATCCTCTGGCCCTGGATTCTAGTATTTGCAGCCTGGACGGTAGTTCTTGTGGCAGTTCTCTCGAAGCAGACTTTCATGATTAACCATAATTATCTGCTCACTCAGAGTCATCTACCTTGGATTGTTGCCCTGGTCGTTTTTCTAGTTTTCTGGCAGGTGATGACCGCCGCTATGATGCTACCATCTAGCATACCCCTCGTTAACATAATAGTGGATGCCAGTCGATGTCAACAATATCCGAGGGCCACACAGGCGGCTTTTTTGGCAGGATATGCATTTATCTGGACCTTATTCGCAATTGCAGCTTTCATAGGAGACACTTTGATACACTGGTTGGTCAGCCATTGGTTCTGGCTTTACATGCATTCCTGGCTGATTGGCACAGTAATCTTTGCAATTGCAGGCGGATTTCAACTAAGCCCAATTAAGCAACATTGTCTAAAGGACAATCGAAGCCCACTTAGCTTCTTTGAGCATCATTTTCGATCAGGTATAAGGTCCTCCTGGCACCTGGGCTTGAGAAATGGCATAATCTGCCTGGGAAGTTGTTGGGGATTGATGCTGATTATGTTCGGTATCGGAGTAGGAAGCATAGTTTGGATGTCCTTGTTGACTGGAATGATGGTAGTAGAAAAGACCTATCCTGGCGGCCAGCGTCTTAGTTATTTGCTGGGAATAATACTGCTACTACTGGCAGCATTATGGTTCTTTCATCCTGCCTGGCTGCTGGCTGGCAGTGGTGTATAAAGTAACTCACACTGATTTTACGTATGTATATCATAGGCCACAAATGTGAATATATTACTTCATTTTAAACTTCTCCTTGTAATCACTTCCGTGAAGGTTGTGCATCTTTATCAAACTGCTATAATATGCTCTGAGAAATTAATGTACATATCACAATAAAAAAGTAATGATGAGGTAAATATGTGTCGCTCACTTACATTTATCCGGCCACCGAAAAATATTGTTGTCTCTTTGCTATTAGGTATCATTACATTACTTTTGGTCGCATGTGGAGGCGACACTTCTTCAACTCAGGTGACCGCAAGTCCTACAGTAGTACCAGTAAATGGATTCGGTACAGCTGCTAACCATGTACATTCACTACTTGTTCTCCCTCCACATGTTCTGGTGATGGCAACACATTATGGGCTGTTTCGTTCGCAAGATGGAGGTACAAGTTGGAAAGAGGTAGCTGGTGGTAGCAATCAACTGATGGAAGGACTTATGACCTATTCACTTACATATAGCTCGCTCAATTCACAAAGACTCTATGTTTTGACGCAGCCCGCCGTCCTTCCACACTCAGGAATCGTTGGACTTTATACAAGCGCCGATCAAGGAAAGACATGGAAGCTTTCTATTGCTTCCGCAAGCCTTACAAGCACAACAATATTTGTCGTAGCCCCTGGAAATGATACTCCCGACGAAGTATATATATATCTATCCAATTTAGGGCCACTGGGTTTGAAAAGAAGCCTGGATAATGGTCAACACTTCACCAGCACTGGGACTCTGCCATTTGGAATGATCTTCGGTGTGCTTGCAATTCCAGGCGCTCCTGGCCATTTGCTAGCCTATAGTAGTGATGGTATGGCGTATAGCACTGACGGCGGGATCCATTGGCAAGTAATCAAGAATATTTCTAGTAGCATCAATGATGTAACTACTGCGGGGCCTCATAGTCCAATTTACGCATCTGGTGATGCTGGAATCTACTCCTCAAGCGATGGCGGCAAGACATTTCAGTTAGTGTACACACAGGCATCATTTGCCTCATTGACTGTTGCACCGACACAACCTCAAGTGATTTATGGTAAGACAGGCACGAGTGTATATAGAAGTGATGATGGCGGTCATATCTGGAACACTTTACCACATATCAGTGGTAATTTAGCAGTGCTTTCGGCTGATCCTATGAACGCATTAAGTGTTTATCTATCGCTTTCTTACCCCACTGCGCTCTATCGCTTCAGCCAGGATAGCAAAGACTGGTTATCACTCACACCACAGACATAGCAACCGAACAAAGGATTCCTTCATAATGAAAATTGTATATCGCGTTGGCTCGATGATACTTGTTCTTGCATTTCTTCTATTACTACTCCCTTTTTCCCGGCAGGTCA
>DATMNR010000312.1:0-3925 GCA_035568795.1 Ktedonobacteraceae bacterium | reverse complement strand
AGATCGCGTTTACGCCGGGAGGATGGTCGGTCAAGGATTTCCTGTCGCATATGAGTCACTGGAAGGCGGCAACACAAAAACTCATCGTCGCCTACACTCGTGATCAGCCACTTCCCCCTGTTACACCATCGGGAGACGAGGCCAATGCAGAGGCACGTGAACTGGATAAAGAGCTTCCCTTACCCAATGTACGTAACTATTGGGAAGAGTCTCACATGCATTTCACGCACGTCATCGCTGATGTACTCGATGACAATAAACTTCTGGAAGAGGTACGTCCACCCTGGGATGAAGGCATCATGGAGTCGCTATGCAGTATCGTTGCCTCCATCTGCGAACACGATGAGGAACATCTCGAGTTGATTGAGCAATACTTCGAGATTGGTAAATGACCCTCTTCAATTCGATTAAGTAGTAAAATACAAGCGTCACCACTTAGTCGACTACGACTCATTTCCCGTATCCGAAACCTACTGACGTCTATGTAGATAAAAGGAGAATAAAAAGAAATGTATATCGCTGTGAATCGAATTGCAGCACCAGGAGATCAAGCACAAGCAATGATCGAGGGCTTTAAGCATGCTGCACCTGGAATGAAACGCTTTAGCGGGTTTCTTGGACTGGAATTGTGGACTGCCGAGGATGGCTCAATCAATGCCGTTTCGCGTTGGGCTTCAAAGGAAGCATTAGATGAATATTTGAAGAACGATCTTTTTCGACAACATCATAGTGCTACCAGTAGCGAACAGATGCATGTCCCGAACCAGGTTTCCTATTATTCTGCTGAGGTTCTCAGCTAATCCGGATGACAGCGTTACCTGAAATGACATATCCCAGCTTCTGAGCTGAGATATATACCCAAAAACTGGGGTCATCGCATGGAGACCCCAGTTTTTGTTTGACCTCTTATCTACCTTGCCGACTCAACTTTCCTATCGGTTGGCTGCCTGATCCCGATATGCTATACTTACATTCATATCAGATAGTGCTTGCATATTTCTTGAAGCTTCCTGGAGACTATTACCATGCCCGTTTCTGTCACTAATTCCAAACTGATCTATGAAGCCTTGAAAACGTGTGATGTCAAAATAATGTCTGCCCTCCCCGAAACCTGGCTCGTCCACTTGATCCGTATGGCAGACAATGACCCTGACGTGACGCTCGTGCGCCTCGCCAAAGAAGAAGAAGGCATAGGCATTTCAGCAGGAGCACACCTGGCAGGGGTTAACTCCGCATTATTGATGCAAAACCATGGCTTCCTGGCAGCGATTAACCCTATCGTGTCACTGGCACTGCTTTACAAAATTCCTCTATTAATGTTGATAAGTTATCGTGGACACATGGGCGAAAAAGATCCCTGGCAAACGCAAGGCGGGCTTGCCACCGAGCCAATCCTGCGCGCTTTGAACATTCCAACCTGGCAATTAACCAACGCCAATGATATTTTCCCCCGCTTAAAAGATGCTCAAACGTTAGCTCATGCCTCTCTACTCCCCGTCGCCGTCTTACTAACACGAGAGTTAATGTGGGAGGACTAAGATGTTACGTATACATGCATTACAGGCTATTTACCCTGACTTAGAAGATCGTATCGTTGTCACTATCATGGGTGCTGTTGCAGCCGAACTATATTCTCTCGGACACCGCACAAACTTTTTCTACCTTGAACATGCCATGGGACTCGCATCGTCTATGGGTCTTGGAATAGCCTTATCGATGCCAGAACACAAGGTCATCGTTCTTGATGGTGATGGTTCTCTACTCATGAACCTGGGAACCCTGAGCACTATGGCTCGTTACAAACCGGGCAATATGCTGCACATCGTCCTCGATAATGAAAGCCTGCTCTCTGTTGGTGGCTTCCCAACAGCAACATCCTCCGGAACTGATCTAGCAGGCATTGCCAGGGCCTCAGGCGTGCCACAAGTGATGGAAGCCAATACGGTTGAATCTCTCAAAGTGTGTGTGAACGAAGCACTGAAAAGCAACAAAATGACAACGATTGTCTCAAAAGTCGAGGCAATTAGTCCAAAGTCGTTTCACATGGATTTGCAGTTATTAGAGAATCGCTTCCAATTCTGGCGCTGCCTGCAAGCGATGCGAAAACAGGCAAAGGAATAGCACCTATCAGTTTTTTAAACGTCCCAGATTATTGAAATTATTAAAGAAGGAAAGGAAACGAAAGTGCAAAACCCGCAGAACAGTGTCTTGCAGTTGTTGCTTGATGAATTGAACTCAGGTCGTATAAAAGTAGTTGACCTGACTTCGCCGCTTGAGCCAGCTACTCCGGTAATCGACCTCCCGCCAATATTTGCTCCCTCACCTGGGGTAACGTTTACCGAGATTTCCCACTACGATAGCCGTGGACCTGCCTGGTATTGGAACGTAATCAATATGGGTGAACATACAGGAACACACTTCGACGCACCAATTCACTGGGTTACAGGCAAAGACCTTCCAAACAATGCAACCGATACTATCATGTCATCAAAGTTTATTGGCCCGGCTTGTGTGATTGACGTGTCATCCGATGTGCAACAATCTCCCGATTTTCTGCTAACCACTGAACGGGTTGAACAATGGGAAAGTGAACATGGGTATCTTCCTGCTGGGGCCTGGCTACTCGTTCGTACAGGTTGGAGTAAGCGCAAAGGTCGTGATGCTTTCCTGAATGTCCTGGAAGACGGAGCACACTCTCCCGGTTTTCATCCATTATGCTCTGCATTCCTGGCAAAAGAACGTGATATATTGGGTGTAGGAGTGGAAACCGTCGGCACCGATGCGGGACAGGCAGGAGGTTTCGATCCCCCTTTCCCAAGCCACACGTTTATGCATGGTGCGGGTAAATTCGGCATAACAAGTCTCATGAACCTTGATCTTCTCCCCTCAACAGGCGCGATTGTAATTGCCGCGCCTCTCAAGATTGTGAATGGCTCTGGTAGCCCGCTACGAGTAATCGCTATTACACCCTAGCTTAAGTGCCTTTTAGGAATTTGTTGCTTACTTCTCTACTGCAAGTTCTGATGAAGGTGGTTTTTCGTCTTTTTAGGAGGGAAATACCTGAAAAGTGACTGCTCTACTTGCTTCTCGCGTGATCATGAATGTTCTTGGAACGCTCGTTTTACATAGGAAAATAGGACGTATCCCTTTAAAAGATGATACTGAGCATCAGCAACTATAGGAAATCGTAGGTGCCGATTTATCGTGCACACCGCCGATTTATCGGCCCTCGGTTGCTTTCACGCTAATCCCTCTTTATGTGTTAAACCTCGTATAATGAACGAAGGAGATCGTATTATGCAAACGTTAGAGCTTGAGACAATGCGCTGCGAGATTGACGGAAATCTTGGACGATTGCGTCTTAATCGTCCTCAAGCGCTTAATGCTGCTAATTGGGCCTGGGTGGAAGACCTGGTAACCGCTACCACGTTCTTAGCTCGAAGTAATGACACCCATGTTGTAATTGTTAGTGGCGAAGGTCGTGCCTTTTGTAGTGGACTCGACACGAAAGAGTTGTCGCATGGCAAGCTTACGCGCGAGTGGTTCGCGACCTGGGAAAAGGGCGTGACAGGTCTGGCTAATCTACGAGCTATAACGATTGCTGCTATTCAGGGATACTGCCTGGGAGGGGGGCTACAAGTTGCTCTAGCCTGCGATCTACGTATTGCCACAGCCGATGCCATTCTCAGTATTCCTGCTGTTAGAGAGGGACTTGTAGCTGCTCTCGGCCCAATGCGGCTGGCTAGAATCATAGGTGTAGGCCCGGCCAAACAACTTTGTTTCCTGGGCCATCGTTTCACTGGTGAAGAAGGTATTGCATTGCGCATTATCAATCAAGTTTGTTCACGAGAAAATCTCGATGAACAAGCGTTAGCAATGGCCGAAGAGTTGCTGTCCATTCCCTTTACAGCTCTAAAACATACAA
>DATMNR010000311.1:0-2595 GCA_035568795.1 Ktedonobacteraceae bacterium | reverse complement strand
CCGCCCTGCGAGGCACGCCAGCCGCGCCCGAACCGATGGCGTCTCACTTGCGCTTCTATGAGGATGATGGACTCCAGCAGTTGGCAGTAGAGGCTGGCTTTGAGAAGGCAACAGTAGTGCGGAGGGATCTCGAGCTATTTGCAAGGCAAGTAGGAGTTCCCGAGGAGCATATCGCACTATTTGCTGGACCAGGCACATCGTTCCTATTTGCTCAGAAAAGTTGAGGAGTGTTCATTTCTCCTTGCCTTTTAGCGTGTCAAACTCTACTTCCAGGGTGTAACCACATTCATGTTGCAGCTTGATGATGAGCCTGTCTTTCATGCATGATAGTTATTATTCCGAAAGTTATCATCAGTAAGGCAAGGATAATCTCCATAAGTACATTGAGGGCTACTGGCACGTTAAAGGTCACTGGATTGAGGACTCGATAGGTATTTGTTTCCATGAATTCACCCAGCAGGAAGATAAACCCAAGGATGGTTAGCCCAACAACTCCAATCTTTCCTGGAAATTTTGGTTGGAATGCCAGGATAATGAGTAACAGGGTTATAATGCAGAGATACAATGGTGGAGAAAGAGCGGTGCCGTTGCCGGTGAGAAAGTCCTCAAGCGCTGGCTTACCAGTGGTTAAGATTGGTGTGACGCTGGGTAGATTTTCCTTGACCGCTATCGTTGTGCCAATGGCTGCATTGACCAGGGATAAGATGGCAATAATGATCAAACCCATCTTTGAATTCAGTTTTGGTTGTGAACTGCTCATATACATGTACGCTTCCTCCTTTTTGCTTCTAGAATAGCATGGGAACGTCTTGTTAACGTTACGGGAAGCGTTACGAAGAGGGCAATCTGCAAAAGTAATTGTTGTTGTTAAATTGTTTTTCTTAACGTTGACAACAAGTTGCAAAATAAAGAAACTTACGTTTGAATATGAAAAAGGATCATATGTTTTTAGAAAGGACAAGCATGCCAACACGTTCAGAAATCAAAGATATTCTTGCCGAATCGCAGGAGAAAGTTGCTGCTTATTTTGACGGGCTTAGCCCTGAAGCACTTGAGCGTCCATGCACGGCGAGCGGCGTCCCAGGAGAAGTCCCGTGGCGAGCCAAAGATCACTTTGCGCACCTTACAGCCAATGAACAGAACATTCAAATCCTATTGCGACTCATGCTAACAGGCGCGTCTCTACCAGATACTCTGACCAAAATGAGCGCGGAGGAGAGGCTGGCATGGTCAAACCAGCGGAATCAAACCTACGTCAATGCCCACCGCAATGATAGTATGGAAACGTTGCGCGGGAATCTCTCGACAGCACGCCTGGAAACGCTGGATCTGCTTGAGCAGTTTACAGATGAACAACTGGCTGCACCTGCCTCGTTATCACATCTGACGAACATGACTGCTGGCAACTTGTTCGTTGCGAATGCACAGCACGCAACGACACATATAGCATGGATTGAGGAGGGATTTCGCCAGGGTTTAGAAGGGAGCGAACCTGCGGAGGAACTGTAAAGTCTCATTTGGCATCCCATCACAATGAATGCGCAAATAGGAGTAAAGCGATATGACCGATATCTATATCGAATTGGGTGGGAAAAAGGTCATTGCCTGGTCGCTAGAGTGGCCAGGTTGGTGTCGTATTCGCGTGAGTGAGGAAGAAGCATTGCAGGCGTTAATCGATACCGAGTCGCGCTACCGGCTAATCGCGCAGCGTGCAGGGCAGGATTTTGCGCCTGGTGATCTCGTGATCGTTGAGCGTCTCCAAGGCAATGCCAATACTGCCTGGGGAGTGCCTTCGGTGATGGCATCTGCCGAATCAAGACCAATCGATGCGACTACCGCGCAGCGCAACATGGCGCTCCTGCGTGCATCGTGGGATATGCTGGAAGAGGTTGTGGCGACTTCTCCGGCAGAACTGCGTAAAGGTCCGCGTGGTGGAGGTCGAGATCGAGACGAGGTTCGCAGTCACGTTATTGAAGCCGAACGGGTTTATGCTCGCAAGATTGGGGTACGACACAAGCCATTCGAGATGGCTGACATAAGCGCCCTGCATGCTATGCGGGAAGAGATTGCAGATGTACTGAGCAAGCCCTCTAAAGGCAAGCCACTACTTGATGGTGGTTGGAATGCGAGTTACGCGGTGCGGCGTATGGCGTGGCATGTGGTCGATCATATCTGGGAGATAGAGGATCGTAGAAACTAATGGTGTGACGCCAATAGAACATACATCAACAGGACACCCGCCAGCAGGACACCCGCGAGGGGTGTCCCTACATTTCCAATCGCCGGGGTATGGTTATGGATTTGTATTACTCACTGAAATTACTCCGCTTAAATCATCACTAATAGCCATAAATTGTTCCAACGGGCGCTGAGGTGGGAGCGCCCTTCCGGAAACATGTACAACTGCGGAATCTCTGCTAGAAAACGATGAGCGGCTTGAGGACACCATCGAGCTTTTTGTCCATAATTTCGAATGCTCTCTCCATCTCGTCAAATTGGAAGGTATGGGTCGTCATGAGCGTGGGATCGACACGCTTCATCTCCAGCACGCGCAGGAGGCGTTCCATGCGCAAACGACCACCAGGACATAGGCCG
>DATMNR010000310.1:0-4569 GCA_035568795.1 Ktedonobacteraceae bacterium | reverse complement strand
GAGGACCTGGCTAACTATCCACGTGATCTACCCCATGATTTGAGCGTGCTTGAGAATCTCGGGGTCGATATTGTGTTCGTGCCAACCGTTGATGAAGTGTATCCTCCCGATTTCGTGACGTATGTTGATCCTACGGGACCTCTTGTCAGTGCGGCTGAGGGGGCCACGCGTCCCGGACACTTTCGCGGTGTAGCAACTGTGGTGTTAAAACTATTTCAGATTATGCGACCCCACCAGGCATATTTCGGTCAGAAGGATGCACAACAGGCAGCAATAATCTCACATATGGTCTCTGATTTCAATCTCCCTGTGAAGTTACACATTCTATCGACAATACGTGAAGCTGATGGACTCGCAATGAGTAGCAGGAATGCTTATCTTAACTCGCAAGAACGCGCCGCTGCAACTGTACTTTACAGGGCACTGCAAGCTGGCCGTTTACAATTCATAGAGCATGCGCATGCTGGGGCATTATTGGCAGTCAGAGCGATGATCGATACTGTTGAAACCGAGCCACTCGTACATCTTGACTACGCAGAGGTTCGGGATCCTGAAAGTTTTGTGCAGTTAGAAGTACTCCGTGCTCCAGCATTACTGCTTATTGCAGCAAAGGTTGGTCCAGCCCGTTTGATAGATAATTTTTTATTACGTGCAGATGGTAGTTGGGATAATGGTATCCTTACCAATAGATAGTTTGCGATCAAGGTGAAAGGAACGATTTTATGCGGGACAAAGTCACTGTACCTGCAATACTCGCCCGCAAAGGCGGTCCGAAACTCAAGGTAGTCACAGCCTATGATACCCCATCAGCACAGGTTGCTGATCAAGCAGGAGCAGATATTATCCTGGTAGGTGATACACTTGCTCATGTGGTATTGGGGTTCGAAGATACACTACCTGCTACAGTTGACATAATGGTACACCATACTGCTGCTGTAGCACGTGCAAAACCAAATGCCCTGGTGTTGGGTGATTTACCCTGGCTGAGCTTTCATATTTCAGTTGAAGAAACGGTCCGCAATGCCGGGCGTTTAATGCGTGAGGGGCGAGCTGAAGCGGTGAAATTAGAAGGTGGACGGAAACGATTACCCATGGTTGAAGCGCTTCTTGCCGCCGAAATACCAGTTATGGGACATCTCGGACTTACTCCCCAATCAATACATACCATGGGTGGGTATAGAGTCCAGGGTAGGGGGGTTGAAGCAGCCAGAGAATTAGTAGAAGATGCGCGTGCTTTAGCAGCAGCCGGAGTCTTTGCTATTGTATTGGAAGGCGTTCCCGATGTCGTGGCCCAGATTGTGACCCAGGAAGTGCCAGTGCCCACGATTGGCATCGGTGCAGGACCATCTTGCGATGGTCAAGTGCTGGTATACCACGACGTGTTAGGATTACATTATGGCCGACTTCCGAAGTTTGTCCGGCAATATGCCCATCTGGCCGATATAGCTACCGAGGCCCTTGAACGTTTCTTTGTCGATATCGAATCTGGAACATTCCCTGCTGATAACGAGAGTTACCATATGGATGAAGCATCGGCAAGAGCATTTCACGCGCTGATGCGAAAAGAGGAATAACACTGGGTATATGGAGACATGAAAAGAGGAGCAACAAGGGCAAAACTGTTTTCTGAAGCAGTCCAGCTAAGGGCAACTTGATTCTCTTATAATCAACTCGGGCTGGTACACTATATGCTTGTGCTGATGAGAGGTTGGATTATGTGCTTCATCAATCAACAACTCTGCGGCCGCACATCCGAGTTCGTATTTTGGTTGCCGAATCGATGTGAGTGGGGTTGAAAGAACACTCGCAAATTCGACATCGTCATAGCCAACCAGAGCAAAATCTTTGGGAATGGACATCCCATGCTTAATCAGGCCACGCATCACGCCGAGCGCAAGAAGGTCATTCGCACAAAAAACAGCGGTGGGCCTTATTCTAGCATGTAATAACTTCTCTAAACTCTCCTCGCCTTCTCTGGCATTTTGAGCAGAAGTGGTAATATCAACAATAACCTGGTCAGGATCAAGGCCAGCAGTTCTCACTGCTCGTAGCACTCCCCTTCGCCTATCTGCACACTGGCGAATGCTGAGCGGACCATGTACAAAGCCAATACGCTCATGGCCTTGGTCGAGCAGATGAGAGGTGGCCAGTTCGCCACCTCTCACATCATCGACAGCAACCGAGCAGAGGTCTTTTATTTTACTTGGACGATCGAGTAGGACTACGGCAATTCCACGCTTTCGAAACCGCTGTAGATAACCAGCATCACTTTGAACCGGGGTAATCAGTACTCCTCGTGCACGTTGTTCCTCAAGAACCTGAAGATAGTGACTTTCCTTTTCTAAAGAATCGTCAGAGTTACAAAGGATAACGACATAGCCAGCTTCGTTTGCCGCATCCTCGACACCTCGTGCAACCTCTGTGAAGAAAGGATTGGCCACATCAAGCATAACCAGGCCAATATACTGGCTATTGCCAGCACGTAGTTGGCGAGCCGACCCATTGCGTACAAAGCCGATTTCCTCGATGGCTAACTGAACGCGTACTCTCGTCTCTTCAGCAACTATTTCAGGTCGGTTGAGCACGTTAGATACCGTTCCGAGCGAAACACCTGCACGTTTCGCCACTTCACGGATACTTGACATTGAACTCATTCTCGAACTCTCTCCCCACTGTTCGATATGTATGGTACCTATTCAGCCGATAAGGGATCCTACATTCAGATTGTAGGTCGTCTCACCTGAGCAGATTATATCACCACACCGCCTGTATTAAGTATGTCACAAAACGACCAACATGCTGTTCAACCAAAATGGAGGTTTATTCTTTCTAGTGCAAACGCATCGTAACTCAGGAGCTGTCATGGAAACCAATTAAAAGTTAGTAGCTTCCAATACCTTGAAGTTTAGGTATGTTCTGCAAGCTGTATGTAAAATTAGCATAAAGTAGATGCGATTGTATAGAATTTCCCTCACAACCTCTTGACAACACCGCAATGAAAATATATAATTGCTCTTAATTGAAACGTTTCAATTCTCCCATGGCTAATCACATTTCTTATCTAACACAAACATACGGACAAGTCTCTCAAATGCTGTAACCATATTTCGCAGTTCATCTCTGACAACACGGTAATAATAAACACTGCTTGCTTGGAGTTGAAGCATTTCATCTCATCGGTCATCATACTCCGCAGGGATTCAGCCTTTCAAGTACGTCCATGAGGAGGAATAAGAGCGTGACGCAACCTCGTAACCCCATCGTTGAACTCGATGGGATTGCCAAACAATTTGGCGGTGTGCAGGCTCTGAGGGGAGTAGACTTTAGTCTCTTCCCTGGTGAAGTGCATGCATTGGTAGGAGAGAATGGCGCAGGTAAAAGCACGCTAGTGAAAATCCTGGCCGGTATCTACAGGCCGGACGCAGGGGTAGTGAAAGTGGGTGGCAAAGTAGTGGAACTGCGCTCTCCTACGCAATCACAGGACCTTGGCATCGCAGTCGTCCAGCAGGAACCGATGATGTTCCCCGATCTTGATGTTGCCGAGAATGTCTTTATGGGCCGTCATCCTCGTGATCGTTTCGGACGCGTTGATTGGAAGCGAATGTATCGCGAGGTCGATCAACTACTCGCATCCCTGGATGTTTCGCTCAGTTCCCATGCACCGGTACAAGGACTCTCCGTTGCTGAACAACAATTGGTAGAGATCGCCAAGGCTCTCTCACTGCAGGCGCGTGTTCTTGTATTGGATGAACCAACTGCGGCCCTCTCGGCACATGAGGTCGAAGAACTATTTGCCATTGTGAAGCAACTGCGCGAACGCGGTGTGGCTATACTCTTCGTCAGCCATCGCCTGGAAGAAGTTTTCATGATCGCCGATCGCCTGACTGTTTTCCGCGATGGAGCGCATATCATCACCGCCCCAGTCAGCGAGATGACTACCGAAGAAATCATCAAGCATATGGTCGGACGCGAACTCTCCAACCTTTTTCCCAAAGGCACGGCTGAGATCGGGGAGGTAGTGCTAGAAGTACGCAATCTTACACGGCCTGGTGTCTTTAGCAATGTGAGCTTCCAACTTCATCAGGGCGAGATACTTGGTCTCGCTGGCTTGGTTGGGGCTGGCCGCACTGAGGTAGCGCAGGTACTCTTCGGCATTGATCAGGCAGAAAGTGGAGAGATCTGGCTCAAAGGCAAGAAGGTGCGCATTCGCTCACCACAGCACGCAATGAAGTACGGTATTGCCTATGTCCCTGAGGATCGTCACCTGCATGGTCTGGTCATGAATTTCTCGATTGCCGCCAATGTCACTCTGGCAATCTTACATCAGGTTTCGCGCCTTGGACTGATAGACCCGCGCAGGGAGCAAAAGATCGCAGGTGAGTATTCCACTCAACTGAGTGTCCGTTCCGAGGGTGTGGAGCAATTAGTCAATGCCCTTTCGGGCGGGAATCAGCAGAAAGTGGTCCTGGGTAAATGGCTTGCAACCAACCCGTCCGTGCTGATTCTGGATGAGCCAACGCGAGGTATCGATGTTGGGGCTAAGGCTGAAGTTCACCGTATTATTTCAGA
>DATMNR010000309.1:0-6752 GCA_035568795.1 Ktedonobacteraceae bacterium | reverse complement strand
CAGCATCGGTACCGGATGACGATGTTGGGATACCTCCTGGACAGGGCTGGTTCCTACACGCTGAGTTGGTGAGTCAGGCGTTTGTAGTTCTGGATGTTCTTGTTCTATGTGCTGTAGCTCTAACATCAACTGGTCATACTCTGCATCTGTCAATGTTGGATTGTCTTGCACATAGTACTGATAGTTAGCTTCTTCTATTTTGTGGCGTAATGTGGCTACGTGGGCTTCAAGTTCCTCGGCTTCGTTTCTACCTGCCTGTTCTAATGGAGAAGTGTCACCTTCCTGAGGAGTTGTTTGCGGTTCTGCCATCGAAAAGCTCCTGGATATTATAATTTCAGTTCAGTTACTTAGTAGTGTTCTGTTACGCTTGATAAATGTAGTGGCACCTCTTGCGGGTGCCAGGTTTCCGCCCATCAATAAAACGTAATACAACTTTATTATTCTTAATTCTTTTTACATCAAAAAGGCTGGTAATGTCGAACTAAAGCTGATCCCTCAAATAAGCCATTAATGTAACTACGCCATTGTGGGAAGAGTGGACCTCCACGGAAATCGTCCACGTGTGCTTCGTACGAGGTCCATATGACCATGAGTATGTATTGTCCAGGTTGTTCTATACACCGTTCCACCTTTACCGAAATGCATTCGGGGTGTTGACGTATTACCTCTATTCCTTTCAAAATGCCCTGTCCAAGTTCATCTTCTTTACCTGCTAATGCATTGAATATTGCGACTTCAGTTACCATGTACAATTCTCCTTCTGTTTTTATATCCTACCATGCTAGGCAACATAACATACTCTATTATACATTTTGCGAGACGCCCCAATCGTATTGAAATGTCGTTTGAATTCGATTCAATGCAGATGGATCTGAAACAATAATACCCAATTCACGATTCTGATCAAGCGATTGCGCTGAAATGTTTTCCGAACCTACGAAAGCTACCTTATTATCCACTACAATTATTTTTGCATGCATATACAATTGCGGGTCCTCTCGCACTTGCACGCCACTCTGCTTTATGGTCGCGATTCCCTGGCTGTTACTATCCCCGGAAGTGGCACTGGCAGCGGGTAAAATAACTTCAACCTGAACACCATGCTGAGCAGCGTTGGCTAGAGCCTGTTCGATATCGCTATCGTTCATTTCTTCTGCTTCAATCAGTAACGTGCTGCGGGCGCTATTAATCAGTGTTGTGAAGTCATTACGCGAGTTAATGGGACTAACAACAAGGTTTGGATCATTGAATTGTGCGTTTGTATGATTCCAATCTGCCATAAAAATTTCTTGTGTTGCCAGTACATCTTGTTGGATTGTATCTATAACCCCATATTCGCGATTGCGGTACCCACTGCTGCCGCTGCTTCCACCAAGTGCTGAGCGGGAAAAGTTTGATGTCATGATATAGACAGTACTGGCATCGATAATCATTTCTTTTTCGTGAGTCAAGGAAAAACTGGGATTCGTGAATTGCGTCTTGATGCCGGAAGCCGCCAGTGTATCCAGAGTTTTTGAGGGAGATGTACCACCTCCAAACGGGTGTGGTTCCAGCATGACATGCACATCCAGGCCTCGATTAGCTGCATCTTCAAGCGCACGAATCACATTGCGATCCGATAAAATATATATTTCTAGCCAGATAGATTTTTGTGCGCTCGCAATAGCATTTGTGATAACTTGCTCTCCATCATCTGGCTCAACAAAGACTTGTACCCCCTGAACGCCAGACCCGACGCCGCAGTTGCTCTGACATTGAGGACTATTGTTGAATCCAGGAAGTATGTTACCAGTACAACTGGTCAGGACAAGAAATATAGCTATGACTGCGGGATATTTGAGAAAGTTCAAAACTGCTTTTGAACCCGAAAATCTGAAACCGTACATAACTCTTCCTCTCATCATCAACACGGCATTCCCAAAAGAACATGTCGTTCCTCACATATAAAACGCATAGATAGCACGTGGTGTGTACCTTGATGATGCTGATTCACAAAATCCGTAGGTGCCGATTTATCGTGCACACCGCCTATTTATCGGCCTTCGCTGGCTTTCACACTACCCCGTTTAATTGTTAATCCACGTTATCAACATATGAAAAAAGCGTTCGGCTTCACTTTTTAGAAAAGCCGAACGCTTTTGCAAGTTCGATAAGAACTATGGGTGTAGTGCAATAAACAGAGGAGCCAGCACCAGGGTAATTGTGCTTAGCAGCTTAATCACCACGTGGAGCGAGGGACCAGCGGTATCCTTGAAAGGGTCACCAACTGTATCGCCAACTACGCTTGCCTTGTGAGGTTCACTATTCTTACCCAGAATGGTAGCGGTGGTGTCGAGGCGATCAACCATTTCGCCCTCGGCATTCACACGCAGATAACCAGCCTCAATGTATTTCTTGGCATTGTCCCACGCGCCTCCACCGTTGTTCAGGAAGGTTGCGACGACAATACCACCCATAGTTCCGACCATCAACAAACCTGCTTCGGCAGATGGACCGAGTATACATCCAATTGCAATAGGAGTCGCCACGGCTACAACACCAGGTAGAATCATCGCTCGAAGTGCTCCGCGCGTGCTGATGTCTACGCAGCGCGCGTAGTCAGGATCAACGCGATCAGCGGGATCCTCTGCCATTATCTTCGGATTTTCACGGAACTGGCGTCGCACCTCTTCAATCATGCGCATAGCAGCGGTACCTACGGCGCGAATTGCCAATGCGCTAAAGAAGAAGATCAATGTGATCCCGATCAATGCTGCTACGAAGACCTTGATGTCTGAAAGGTCAACACGGTAGAAGGCCGAGTTGTGGCTTAAGGAATAGAGAACGTCCAGATACGCGCTGAAGAGCAGAAAGGCTGCCAGAGCTGCAGAACCAATACCATAGCCTTTCGTCAATGCCTTTGTGGTGTTACCCACGCCGTCCAGTGCGTCGGTAATATCACGTACAGACTCGGCCCCGCCACCCATTTCTGTAATGCCACCAGCGTTGTCAGTGATAGGACCGAAGGTGTCCATGGCGAGAATATATGCGGTACTCATCAACATACCCATTGTGGCAACGGCTGTACCGAAGATACCGCCGGGGTTGATGAAGTGGGGAATGCTCGGATCCAGGATCTGTACTTGACTGCCGAAAAAGAAAGAAAGGAACAATGCAGCACTAATAGCCAGTACTGGAAGTGCCACGCATTCAAATCCAACGGCGAAACCAGTGATGATGGTCGTTGCGGAACCTGTCAAAGTCGAAGCAACAATCTCACGCACTGGTCGCCAGGTGCCAGCAGTGTAGTATTGTGTAATATAAACGATGGCGATACTTAGAAGAATACCGGTAGTACCGGCCAGACCGAACCATATCCAGGGAGCAACTGAAGGAGCAAAACTGTTTGCTGTTGATACTCCCACGCCGTTCAACAATAGATAGCTCCCCAGGAAGACGCCAATAATTGACAGTCCACAGGTGATGAAATAGCCTATGTTGAGCTGCTGCATAGCAATTTCGCCCGGGTCTTTGCCTGCGGCTTTGTCTGGCTCAGTGACCCTCGAAGGGCGAAGCCAGAGTAACCCTATCGCAGAGGCAATCAGACCAAAGGCACGCACAACGAGCGGGAAGAGGATCCAGCCGACATTCTTTGTTGCTAAATACAATGCCACACCCAGGATCATCGCGCCAATATTCTCTGCGGCTGTAGATTCGAAGAGATCGGCGCCACGACCAGCGCAGTCACCTACGTTGTCACCTACAAGGTCTGCGATCACAGCGGGGTTCCGTGGATCATCTTCTGGGATACCAGCTTCTACCTTACCAACAAGGTCAGCGCCAACGTCAGCAGCCTTTGTATAGATACCACCGCCAAGTTGAGCGAAAAGAGCGACGAAGCTGGCGCCAAAGCCAAATCCGACGATCAGTTCCGGAGCCAGTGCTGGATTAGTAAGGCCACCATAAAGTAGAAAAACCGACGTTACGCCCAATAGGGAGAGAGAGACCACCAGGAAACCCGAAACGGCGCCGCCACGCAGGGAGACCATCAGTGCCTCGCCCAGGCTGCGCGTTGCAGCGCTAGCAGTGCGGCTGTTGGACCTCACAGCGACATACATACCGATATAACCGGAGACGCCAGAACAAAGCGCACCAATCAAGAAGGCGAGCGATGTGTGCCAGCCCAGGCTCCAGTCAACCTGGTTAGACTTAGTAGTCAAGCCAAGTAAAGCAAGCACCAGGCCGACTACGATAGCAGCAAAGATCGCGAGAATAGCGATTGTACGATATTGTCTGTTGAGAAAGGCCATTGCGCCTTTAAATATGGCATCTGCGACCTTCTGCATGGCAGGTGTGCCAGTGTCCTTGCTTAGAACATACCTTGCAAGATAGGCGGCGAACGCCACGGCAAGAAGTCCTACGACGATGGGTACAATGATATAATAGTTTGTGTCCACGATAGAAAACGCCCTCCTTAAGGCAAAAGTAATGTTAATCAATAGGTCAGCATTGACCAGGATAGATACGCATCGTAATCTAACTGAAATACAAATGCATAGGGGAAGGCAGAAGCGGTAGTCCTCCGGCCCCTATATCAACCATCCACAATCCTCTAGGTGAGGCTATCAAATCGAACGATAGTGTAACATAGAGTTTGTTCTATGACAAGCATATTAAGTAACAGAATTGTAACAAATTATCAAGTCGAATCTGCATCAGGTGTTTGCGATTGGCTTGCTTCTGCGTACGGTTGTTACAAAAATGTGTGTTCGATTAAAGAGCAGCCTGAATACGTGAAAGTAGGGGAACCAGTTGTTTTTTGCGAGAAACAAGGTTCTCTGCGATTACTGAATGCCCATCTTGCTCCAGGGGTGCTCCAAGTATCTCTGCTACTGCATATTCTCCACCGGAGATAAGTACGTGCGAACGCATATTAATGATGTCGACAATCATAAAGAGAAATGAACTGTATCCACGTTCTTGAGCGAGTTGTTGCATTGTTTGCAGCAGCTCAGGGCTACGTTTTTCAATGGTTAGTGGGCTTGTTGTTTCAACTGTGCCAATCGCAAACTTTGTGTCGCGAACCGCAAATTCTTTGAAATCTGCGGTCAGCAATTCCCTAGCTGTGAGCTCGCTCAAATTGGCTGCTGCAGCGGCGAATACCTCTTGTCCGTATTGTTCAATGTGTTCGCCAGAAATTTCGGCTAGTTCGACGGCTACGCGTTCGTCACTCGCAGTACAGGTGGGCGAACGTAAAATTAAGGTATCATAGAGTAGTCCGGCAAGTAACAACCCGGCTACTTCACGAGGTATGGCTATGTCTGCTTCGTGATACAGACCCGCTATAATAGTGCCTGTGCAGCCTACAGGGTCAGCTCTGAACATGATTGGTTTATTCGTATGCACATCAGCTATGCGGTGATGATCTATTATTCCCAGCAATTCCGCTTCTTCAATGCCATCGACTGCCTGCGATTGCTCGTTATGATCTACCAGAATGACTCGTTTAGGATGTGCATTGATGAGGTCGGTGCGTGAGAGATATCCCACGAGTTTGCCGTCATTATTCACTACCGGTAGTGATCGTCGTCGTGCCAGTATAGCCTGTACTTCGCTCATCTGGTCTTCTGGATGACAGAAAGCAAACTCGCGATTCATGATATGCTGTACGCTGATACTCAGATTGATCAGACGTACTGCTGTAAATGTATGATGCGCTGTACTGATGACAAGCACGCCATATTTTTTTGCTGCAGTGAGGGTTCGCTCCGATACCAGAAGATCACCGGTGATTACGAGTGCTGCCGCACCGCTTTCTATAGCCGCTATTTGTGCATCTTCGCGATCTCCCAGAACCACAAGGCAACCCTGCTCAACATAGTCAACCATTGTCTCAGCTTGCATTGCGCCAACGATAACACGATTACCTAATTTTCGCCGACCCTCTACTAATACACGGCCTTTGAGCGCTCGTACTAGGTTATCCATTTGAAGTGGTACGCGATTAACAGACTGAGGATCCAAATCATTAAAGAATAATTTGGCGAAATCCTCGGTTGCGATAATGCCAAGTACCTTATTTTCAGCGTCAACTACAGGCATTGAACGTCGATTATGCTCCTGTAAAAGTTGTCCAGCTTCCAATAGAGGCTGGTCGAGGTTTGCAGATATGACGCCTCGCTTCATCACATCTCGTACCTGCAAAAAGACATCCTCAAGAGCTTCCGGCGCTTCAACATTGTAGCGTTCCAGCACAAAGCGCACCTCGGGTTTCAGTTCACCATTGCGAGCCGCGATAGCCTGTTCTTCGCCTTGTAACTGTAACAGGCGCGCATATGCATAGGCCGAAGCGACAGAATCCAGATCAGAATTTTTATGTCCGATCACATAGATTGGCCTTGGCATGTTTCCCCCCTTTTTGGGCGGTCTTGAATAGGTGTTCGAGTGCCCTCGTATGGCTTGAGCGCTCGTGTGGCACATTGAATATGTTCAGATGCATTCACGTTTGTTCATGTTCATTCATCTGTCAAGCTGTCAATTTTGCTGGTGGTGAGAGGGCCTGGTGGCGACTCCCTCCCCTCTCTATAGTACCCTGATTTTGGCAGAGAGGCAAGATGGTTGAAGCTGGAGTATACTCGGGCATACACCATCCTGACTTCCCGGTAGAGCAAACCAGGTGTGAGAAGAACATGATTCTTGCTAGCGCTGCACTCGAAACGGAATGAGTGACTTTAAACTGCAGAGGAGGCGCACGAACCACGAGAGTAGAGACA
>DATMNR010000308.1:0-13505 GCA_035568795.1 Ktedonobacteraceae bacterium | reverse complement strand
ACTTACCACAAGGAGCATTCGTATTTAGTGCGCATACTTGCCCTTTCGAATCCTTCTTCAATAGGTCATACTCACGTAATATAAGGCCAGTTCATCGTCAGCAGCCGCCACCGCAAAGTCGCGCGGAACATCATCAGCCTTGCTTCCCATATAATAAAGAGCTTTTGAAAGCCGGTGGAGTTGGCTAAGTTTGCCACAAAGTAGCTCTACCTGTTCGCGATACATGCTCGTTGCGGGTACCAGCCAGCTCATATTGCGCGGCATACCCGCCACCATGAGCACTACAGGCTTATCGCCTATTTTCTCGTTCGACAGGTTGATCAGGGGAATAGGTGAACGCGAGAGAATAGCCCGGCACTCGAACCAGCGCACAAGTATTACCGTCATTTCCAATGCAAGCATAAACTGTGAGCCATAATTATCACCTGGGGCAATGATCGGCAAGACGGGTGTATTGCTTAGAGCCTCAGAAAGGGTTGGCAATCCTAACCCGTTAGTAGTGGTTCGGTGACCCTCAATTTGTATATCTTCTTGCAATTCATTAACATTGCGGAAATACTCTCTGGTACTGAGCAAGAAGGCAGTATGGTCGCTATCTCGTAGCCGATGAATGCTCACCCACCACGCTCGCAGTAATGGCTGGGTAAAGAAAGCGTAAGGAAACAGGTGCAGGTAGAACGTCACCTGTTCTGCTCCTTGCTTATCTCGATGACTGCGCCAGGCCAGCTTTTCCAGGATGTATTGAGAACGACACACTGCGCATACATTGCGTTTGGGGTCTCGTGAACTCCCTCCTTCCAGACGATTAGAGAAGCTCTGCACACCGATACTGGTTGGAACCTGGACTGACATCCATTCACTAGCTTTAAGTGCAGTGCCACAATTGCAGCATTGCTCGTATTGTCGCTTAGATGCATACTGTCGCAGGTTTTCGCCGAAATCGGTAGCCATTGTAGGCCTTGATAACGTCGATTGACCAGGGGAACTACTCCCAGCATCCCAGATTTCCAGGTTGACTTTCAGGTAATCGGCTAAATACCCACTTTCGAGTTGCTCATCTGCTTGCTCTTCATATCCATCGAACATCGATTGAGTTTGACTTCCTACTTTGGTGTTGACCGCTCGCAACAGCATGTTACGGAGGAGAAACAACCGTGACCGCATCGGATGCACAAGAGGAACGCACCACCTCTGACCTGGATGTGGCAAGCACTGCAGAAAAGACATATCGCACGTCTCGGACATTCCGAAGCGTTTTCTCTTTCGTTTGTGGAATGATCCTTGGCTTGCTGCCCCTTATTCTTTACTTGTTCAATCATCTTTCGATTGCTCCTCCCCTCTTCCCGTTCAACCCCAGCCTTACTTTCTGTAATCCTCAGACACATATGCCCATTGCGAAGATAGGTATGCTCGATACGGCAGCGTTTATCCTCTACCCTATCGTGGCTTTTCTTGGCATCCCAGCCATTGTAGGGATAGGATGGGCTTTTCATTGGAGAAAAAGCACGATAGCCCTCTGTGCATCTGGATTGCTGCTCGCTGTGGTGTTTGATCTTTTCTTCTATGGTGCCTTCTTGTGGTTCCTCGCCTTTCGCCAGTGCTTTCATTTAGTTGGATGGTAGTGATTTTTTCAGTGGCATTTTTCTGCACCAGGAACAGAAGGTCATATCTTTTCTCAGTCAATACGCATGAAGGATATGGAGCAGGTAATCTTTTCTGTTAAGCGGGTTATAGTCCATGCGCTGCCTCGTCGGGAAGCCGTTTTCTATTTTGCTAAACCCCCATGGCTTTGCCATAAAAATGCCCTCGCCTTTTGTCAAAGCGTTAAGTTCTCGCTTGAAGTCCTCAGTCGCCGCCACTGGCAGCGTTCCCGTGAGCAGAAACGTCTCGTTCTGTAGCACTGGTTTCTCAAAATCCGCCTTGAAAAGTGACAATTTGAACATGACCTTGCTGAGAGTGTCTGCGGGAACACTCAACTCAAACTGGTTGATAGGCTCATAGACATCTGTGCCAGCGTGGGAGAGGGCCTCCATCAAGACAAGCGGCACCAGTTTGCGAAAATCCCCTGCTGTCGTTACCGGACTCGCGTAGCCAGTGTGAGTAAGCGTCACCACTGTATCGGTGACCTCCCAGCCGTAGATACCCTGTTTGAAGGTATCAAACACCATCTCTTCAATCGCCCTGTGGAATGCGAGGGGCAGCGAACCACGTTTTACCTCTAAGCGATACGTTACGCCGCTGCCAACTGCGCCAGGCTCAACCCGAAAGCCTACCGTCGCAGGAAATGGATTATCCTCCGCGCCCAGCATCTCTACCGCCTGCCCTGCTCTCACAGGCTTCTCGATACACACCACTCTCGTCTTTGAAAACCAGACATCCAGGCCGTAATGTTCTTCGAGCATGGTCTCGATGACTTCTTTTTGCACGTCCCCGAAAATGCGAATGTAGATTTCGTTGTGAAAGGTATCTTCCAGCACCTTTATGAGCGGATCTTCTTCTGACATTTCCTTCAGCGCTTGATACAACTGATACTTCTTCTCTTTGTGTTGGGCTTCGATGCGCGCCTCCATCTGAGGTTCTGCAAAATGGATGCTCTTGATGTTGTCGGACCACTCGCCCACAACATCTCCAATTTTCCCCTCTTGTAACCCCCAGACTTTGCAAAACTCGCCTGCCTCCACTTTTTGCACCTGGACGGTCTTCCCCTCACTGAACAGGTGCAGCTTTTTGATCTTCTCGATGCGCGTTTCCATTTCGCCATCCTGCCTTTTCCTGTGAAGGGCAACAGGTTCCCGCACGTTCAAACTGCCTGTGAAAACCCTTACATACGCGATTTTTTCACCTGCCGCATCTTTCTCAATTTTAAAGACCACCCCGGAGAGAGGCGCATCCTCTGGCACAGTATGCACCGGAAAGAGCGCAGTAATACCCGCAAGCAGCTCACTGACCCCCACTCCAGTCATTGCAGAGCCAAAAAAGACTGGATATATCTTTGCGCTCCTTATTTGATCTATCAAGGCTCTTTTGACCTGCTCTGGCGTCACCTCTTCCTCATTGACATACGCTGCTAGCACAGCTTCATCATGCAAGGTTATCAGCTCGATGGATGCTTCCAGAAGATGCTGATCTATGTCAGCAGTAAAACTATTTTCAACGATAAAAGCCTGCTTCGTCCCCATATTCTCGGCCCTGTACAAAGGGATCACCTGCTCAGTAAGCTTTTCTTTGATGCGCTCGATAAGGGCATCGGACTGTGCCCCGCTGCGATCGATCTTGTTGACAAAAATGATCGTTGGAATACCGAGCTTCATCAGGACCGTCATCAAGATTTTGGTCTGGGCCTGGACTCCTTCCACGGCTGATAGCACAAGGATCACGCCGTCGAGCACACTGAAAGAACGCTCCACCTCGGCGATGAAGTCGGCATGTCCAGGGGTATCGATCAGATTGATCTTCACATCATTGACAAGAAATGAGACGACCGAAGCCTTGATCGTGATGCCTCTTCTTTTCTCCAACTCCAGAGAATCGGTCTGGGTCGTGCCTTTATCGACCCGGCCAATTTCATCAATGACGTGGGTTTCGTATAAGATGCGTTCGGTCAGGCTTGTCTTGCCAGCGTCTACGTGCGCAACAATACCTATATTGATGGTTGTCTCCAATACATCACCATTCCTCATCGGGCAGAAAGCTGCTGTTTTTGTGAAAGACACAGCGATGCAGCATGTAGGGAAAGAACATTCAAAACGAAACTGTGTGCTGATGAGGCAGCGTCTCCGCATCCATATGCTGATCCACCTGTGTAGCGAGGAGAAGAGGAGGAAAGGAAAGGTAAGAAGTGTCCGAAAACGAGATGGATGTCTGGCGCCCTACATCTTTCTCAGGCGATTCTAGCCCTCTTCATCAAGGCAATCGTGTGGAGGAAAAGCTGCTCTGAGCTGCTGAGTAGAATGGCTAACATGTTTCCTCCTTTCGCGCCGTTGAATTCAAGAATGCAATAAGAGCGTAGCATAAACATACCCGCTTCGTCAAGGTATAGACGGTGTTTCCCAGGGCTTTCCAATGCTCGTCACATAGGGATTGCAAAGGGCGGCTAGCCCCTTTGCCGGAGCGCGAGGTGTCCTCGCACCCTCCTCTTCCCCCAGCCGCCGCAGGCGGCAAAAGGGAGCATTGGAAAGCCCTGGGTGTTTCCTTCATAGCCCAGTGCCCTGCTTCACGCAACCCAATAATGACTGACGAAGAGAATAGTATTGACTGCGAGCAAAGCTGGTCCAATAGCTATATACAGTTGATTAAAGCGTGAGTTAGCGCCCCAAAAAGCAAATATTACAAAGAGAGGGAAAAGCACTATCAAATAGCGCTGTTGCGAAGTAAGAGGGTGAATGGTTGCGAGTGGAAAACTGAGGGAGAAAAGGATTACTGCTAATGCATACAGGCTATAGTGTAGTGGAAGGCGTTTCCAACCCCAAACGAGTACTCCAATGGGAATGACCGTAAAAGCGAATTCAAGTAAATTTCTGAGAGTATCATACGATAATAATGGATAGGCAAAAAGGAGTTCGACAATATAACCACCTGTCATCCATATCCAGTCAAAGTGACGATGCCAGTTGGATGCCTCTTCGACTTGAAAAATAAAAGGGTTGCCTTTCGTATAGCCAAGATAGATTATATACGCTACTATACCCATCGGAAAGAGTGTGATAGGGACCAGTGCAGCTATCTTTTGGAGCCAACTCGTCTGGTCGCGTTTCTCAGCTACCCAGAAGTGACGAACGTACATGATGATAAAAGGTATGCTGAGTAATACTCCTGTTGAACGAGTGAGCGCCGCCAGGAAGCCGATACCCCCTGCAAACCACCAGTCTAACATCTTCCCACGTCGTAGCAACAAAAAGATGGCTACACTCAGGAGCAGGAAGAAAGACTCAGTATACCCTACAAAGAAAAAGAGAGCGTAAGGATAAAACGCAAGATAGAACAAAGCTTTTTTAGCTAGCGATGCGTCGAAATCTTCATTGAGTAGGCAATAGAGTAGCACTAAAGCAAAATAGAAACAGATATTTGCAAGTAGCAATCCTGTTACATAACTAGAAAAGGGAAAGCGTCCTGCCAGGGGTAGACCTCCGTAGTGTATCAGCAATGGCCAGAGTGGGAAAAAAGACACATCAGGTGTAGAAGCATATCCTTTGTCGGCAACAATTGAATAAACTATGGCATCATAGTGATACCATGCGAGAACACAAGGATTGAGGGGGATATGAGATGTGCAATTTAGAGGCAAAATTTGTCCAGACATTGGTAGCAGGACGACACAAATATAGCTAACGAGGAGTATGGTGAAACGGCTGAATACAAAAACCCATGTAGCTTCTTTCAAGGCTGTTCTAAACATAGGTAAATCTCTTCCAGGTTTTCTTCAATGTTAGCATAAGTGTCGAGTACAAATAACGTTTTTGTATAGCAAGTATACTCGTGTTGAAACACATACACCTGCAATAATCCCCTAAACGCAGGTCATCCATAGGGACGGGGGCTGTGTGGATGGGCTGTAGGGGCGCTTGCGCTGTCCTGGTGCCCTCGACGACAAATGGTTGGGGATTTGCTTATTGTCACCAAAGCTGAACTGGCGTATACTTAGCAATACGACAAGATCAAATAGGGCTTGAAACGTAGAAAAGATCAGGGTGTGTGTTCATGCCAGTCAAAATCTTCTTCTGTTACGCGCACGAAGACGAACAACTCTTGAATAAACTCAAGAGCCATCTCATCCCATTACAGCGACAGAACCTCATCGATGTCTGGCATGATCGCGACATAAGCGCGGGAACAGACTGGGAACAGCAGATCAAAAGCCACCTCAATGAAGCTCAGATCATCCTCTTACTGGTAAGCCCAGACTTCATGGTCTCCGACTATTGCTATGGCATTGAGATGCAGCGAGCGCTGGAGAGACACGATCTAGGAGAAGCGCGAGTTATACCTGTTATACTTCGTTACGTCTACTGGCAAGGTGTGCTCGGCAAACTACAGGTTCTTCCAACCGATGGACTTCATGAATCTTCTTGTTGCTCAGATAGTGCTTTTGTCAGCTTCTAACTTACAATAAAGGTACTTGAGCTTCTTTCCTCCCACAATTGTCCAGGTCAAGAAAAGAGGGAACGAGATGACTACACAGAGCGAATTACATGTGGTACTGGGGGCGCGTGGCGGCGTCGGTCAGGTGGTGGCACGTATGCTGGCAGAGCAGGGGAAGCGCGTGCGTGCTGTTAATCGCAGTGGGAAAGCTGATTTGCCTGTGGGCGTCGAGTTGCTGGCGGCTGATCTGATGCAGCGCGATGCAACACTGGCTGCGTGCCAGGGCGCGTCTGTCGTCTATCATTGCGCCGGGGCGCCTTATAACGAGTGGGCGAGCGTATTCCCGATTATGATGGAGAATATTATCGCTGCATCGAGCGCGGCAGGGGCAAAACTCGTGTTCGCGGATAATTGCTACATGTACGCGCCAACCACGCATCCTATGACGGAAGATTTGCCTTATAACCCCGTCACGCATAAGGGCGCAGTGCGCAAACAGCTTGCTGAGACCCTTATGTCGGCACACGCGCAGGGAAAAGTGCGAGCCGCCATTGGACGCGCCACCGATTTTTATGGCCCTGGCGTCGTCACTTCGACGATGGGAGAGCGTTTCTTTAAGGCGCTGGTAGCGGGCAAGCGGGTAGAATGGCTGGGTAAATTAGATCAGCCATATGCAATGACATACGTAGATGATTTCGCGCGCGGGCTCATCGTGCTGGGAGCGCAAGACGATGCGCTGGGCCAGGTATGGCATATACCTGTGGCTGAGCCGTTGACCGGGCTGCAATATATCACCCTGGCTAGTGAAGTGGCAGGCATTCCGGCCAGGCCAACGAGGCTCTCGGCGGGTATGCTCAGGTTGGTAGGCGTCTTCAATCCGATCGTTCGCGAGCTAGGAGAGATGCTATATGAATTTAATGGACCTTATTTGATTGATGGCAGCAAATATATGCACAAATTTGGCGGCACTCCTACCCCACACCGGGAGGCGATGCAGTACACAGTTGCATGGTATAAAGAGCGCGCAGATGCGTTTGCTCATGCGTAATCGACTATTTATTTGACTCACCCACCCTTCTCCCCATACTCCCAAAAACTTGCGTTCTCTAACCTTCTTCTGGTACATTTCGTATTAGCAATATGACCCATGAGTAAAAATCTGCTCAATGTGTGCGGTGCGTGAAAGAGAGAGCATGAATCCACAACTTGATTTTGAGAAGCGCTATCGACTTGTGCGTGAGGTAATCGAGACCATAGTCCTGACAGTTTTAATGTTTCTGGTAATCCGTTTTGCTGTGCAGAACTTCAATATAGAAGGGCATAGTATGGAACCCAGCTTGCATGATCAAGAACTTATCCTTGTAGATAAGTGGACCTACCTCTTCCATCCACCTTCTCGCGGTGATGTCATCGTCTTTATCGCTCCCCCACAACCTTCTCAGGACTACATCAAACGAGTGATTGGAATACCAGGTGATGTGATTACAATTCAGAATACAACCGTGATTGTCGATGGCGTGCCGTTAAAAGAGACGTATGTTGATCCCAGGAATCTAGGGCCTACATTTGAAGATCGTCCCATCGTCAAAAAGGTTGTACCTCCCAATGACTATTTCGTGCTCGGCGATAATCGCGCAAATAGTTCAGATTCGAGAGTATGGGGCTTTGTGCCAAAACAGAATATTATTGGACGTGCTGCTCTCGTCTACTGGCCGCTGCAACAGGACAACGATGGCTTTTTGCCCAATGTCTCCGCAGTCTATGCAAGTGTTCATCAAAGTACAACCGCAATTACTACACTCAGTGACGGATTTATTGATGCAACCCCTCTCATATTACTAGCCTCGCCCATGATTTTGATCGTGTTTTTGCATCGCAGAAGAAAAGCTAGCTCAACTTAAGCGTGTCCTGGAGTAAAAGAGCCAGACAGCGCAACATTGATTCATTGTCATTCTGAGCGCCAGCGAAGAATCTCGGTGCCCAACGTGTGAGATTCTTCGCTGGCGCTCAAAATGACAGGTGGAGGCGCTCACATTTCAGGGTTCAAGCTGCTCAGAGTTTTGACGTCATGTACCGGTTGACTGATAGAGACGTTGACAGATAGAATACAATCACAGTTTCAAGGTCATTTAGATAAAGCGAGGTCATATGAAACTTGGTAAATTTTCAGTGAGTCTCAACGTCAAAGACATACAAAAATCAAAAGCTTTTTATGAGAAGCTCGGCTTTCGCGTTGTTGGCGGCGAAGAAAAAGCAAACTGGCTTATTCTGAGTAACGAACAGGCAACCATAGGGTTATTTCAGGGGATGTTTGAGAGAAACATCCTCACGTTTAATCCAGGATGGGATAGTAACGCGGAAGAGATCAGCGACTTTACGGATGTACGCACGCTACAGGAGCAACTAAGGGAGCATGGCGTAACGTTTGACTCTGAAGCAGATACAACCACACAAGGACCAGCCAGTTTTATGATTACAGATCCAGATGGGAATCCAATCCTTGTGGACCAGCACGTCTAGGAACATCTCGTGAAGTTTGATTGCCCATCTTAGGGAGTGTGTGCTACAGCTGAATGTACTAAATTACCCTTTTATTGTGTTTGAATGTTGTTTCATTTTCAATTGAGCCAACTTTGCTCTATCTTGTCCAAGTTCCGTGCTTTTTGTCTTTGAGAAAAGGTAAATTTGAGAAATACGTTCGTGGAAACTTGCAGGTATGCTCATGACTTACGGTTCACTCTCTTTTCTCTTTGCCTGGAGAATGGCTCCACAAGTGAAAGTAGGAGAGATGCTTTCAACGGAGTAATTACAAAGAAATTACCAGCTTATTTCCCAAATTTACACACTGTCGGCTGCACCTATCCAGAATGTCGTTTCAGGAACTCCAGCGTCGTTTGATTAAACTCATCCACCTTCTCATAGATCGTCGCGTGAGAGCAACCCTCAAAAATAACCAGCTCAGATCCCTGTATCGTCTGCAAGCGGTCGGCAAAACGAGTTGAAGTGACCATGTCATGTCGGCCAAAAGTAATCTGCGTTGGAGCCTGGATCTTCCCGAGTTGTGACTCCACATCGTGAGCGATCGCCGCATTGGATTGTCTCATGAAAGCATGCAGGGGTTGAACAGGTCTCCCTCTTACAAAATCCGATAACGCCTGGATGTAATCTGGTCTGGCAGCATAGAGTTCAGGGGTAAAGCACCAGGGGAAAATCCCGAGAATGACCATCTCTGGAACGCTCCCCAATCCTTTCGCCATCACCTGCCAGCCTTCAACAGCCACCTTGAGAAAGGGATCAGTTTTTGGCCAGCCGCTATGCAGAGATAAAGATTTGACCTTTTCAGGATATTTGGCGGCTAACCACATACCCGTAGCTGCCCCCAACGAAAGACCCGAAATATGTGCCCGCTCTATCCCCAAAGCCTGCATGAACGAAGCGACGTCATCAGCAAAAAGCTCTGTAGTGTATGTTCCCTCTGGTTTGTCGCTCTCACCTGCGCCCCGCAAATCAATCGAAATACAGGTATAATGTTTTGCATAATCTGCCACCTGAAAAGCATAACATGCATAATCTGCCGCTGTATAGGGAATAAGAATAAGCGGCTCCCCACTTCCCTGCTGATCATAGTTCATAGTGATCCCGTTTGCCCGAACCTTTGGCATCCTGCCAACTCCTTTCTTAACTCGGTCTTGATTACAATTTACGTGTCCTGATTAACACAAGCATCCAAATAAGCGTAGGTGCCGATCTATCGGCCTTCAAAAGCAGTTCTTCAGTAGCTATTGTACGCCGTCTCACCAGTTCTTTACAAGAGAAACTGGACAATAGTAGTGATTATCCTTGAAGTTACACAATCCAATTGTCGCGCGGAAAAATACCGCGCATTTTGAGCGGTATGTGAGCGGTATTTTCGATAAAAAAAAGAAATACGACAAATAATCATGAACAATATAAATCGAAAGCAATTCATGATTTGTAGGGACAGGGGTGTGGATGCTAGGTGGTAGGGGCGCTTGCGCTATCCTGCTGCCCTCTAGCCCAGTTGAACTTCCATTTCCTGGTCTTTAAGCACCAATCCAGAAATGGGACGCTGTAACGTAGCGCTAATCTGTTGTAAGTCCGCGTTCACTTCATTGGTCAATTCATCAGGTGACATGATCAAAGACGCTACGCCTTGAACCGTTACATCCGTCATCACAATTTGACCATTGACCACATGAGGGACTCCTGTGATAGTAGAGGTAAGGCCATACGTTTGAAATTCCAGTTGCAACCCTGCAGGCGTAATACTCAGATGAGCTTGTTGTATGGGATCAGATTGGGAGCTATTCATAGCAATGAAGTTATTCGCATCTGTCTCAGTAATAACAATAGGTGTGTGATTGTTGGCTATCACAGCTAGAGCAAGAGGATTAATCAGATTCGTCGCGCTCGAAAAGATACCATCAACTCCATTTTGCGCCACTCCATGCATATAAGGACGGAGGACAAAGAACCACCCACCTGCAAGTACAAGTAAGAGAACCAGCAGAGCTGCCAGGACAATAAGCAAGACTTGCATCAAACGATTTTTGCGACGCTGTGGAGGAAATGCAGGAGGGGCGGATTTGGCTCCAGTACTCGGTATATTGTCCGCTTTCGATGATACGGCTACCGTTGGTTGAAATGCCTGTGGTGCATAGGGCGCTTGTACCGGCGTCGATTGCTGTACCTGCCATGGAGGTGGTAGAACTGTTGGGGAATCTCCAATACTTTGTTGATTGACTTGCCCGGCGTTGCCACTGGCTGGTTGGGAAACAACATCCGAAATCGGAAAGCCACAGTTTCGACAAAAGCGGGCTTCCGATTCTAATGGTGTATTGCAGCGTGTACAGTTCATATTACTCACCTTCAAATCGTTGAGAGTAGTCTCATCCTCTTAACCTTAAGTATATACGAAATTTGGAAATACGCCTATGCTTTAGTTCACAATTCACGATCTACGTAACAAAATCTCATTCATAGATGCAATGATACGCGTTCGCATGGCAGGATCGCTCTGAATCAGCTCGGTTATCTGATTGATCATTGCTTCTTTCTGTTCTGTTGGGAGAGTATTTCCATATCTTTGATACAGAGCCACGGCAGCCGCGCTTCGAATTTTTTCGTCGTCGCTCACCTGGTCAGCCGCAAGATGAAGTACACTCTGTACAGTTGTTGTACCTTCTGGACTCTCGCCTTGCAATGGAGCAAGCCCATCTGCCGCGAATGATACCTCTGTATCGATAAGATGTGCAGCGTTGGAAGTAGCTCGATCAATATGTACGAGTACAGCCTGGGTTTCTTCGTCTAGCCTGGTTATTATGCCTTCCAGGTAAATCACTTCAGGCGCTCCCCAGTAAACTCGTTCTCCAAGGTGAAGGATCATGAGTTTTTCTCCAGTTCTTCTATCTTTTCAAGGCTACAGTATAGTATACGAGCAAACGAAAGTGTTGTTCCAATCTACCCACATATGTGATATCTTACTTAAGCATTGACGAATGTTTAATAAAAGGATTTATTCATACAATTATGCACGAGAAAAGTGTACATACGCTGGAGTACCCAAAGATAATGGAGAAAGTGGCCAGTGAGGCTGCTTTTTCGGCCAGCAAAGCATTGGTGAAGGAATTACAGCCCACACCAAATCTTCAAGAAGCCCGGCGTCGCCTTGCTTTCACAACCGAGGCGTACCAGCTGATTGAGCTTCGCAATGATGCAGGCGTCCAGGCAGCACATGACATCCGGCCGCACGTTTTGCGAGCAGCTCGTGAGGGAGTTCTCAGTTCGCATGACCTGCTAGAGGTATTGGCAACTATACAGAGCGCCATGCACGTGGCAAGATTGACCGAAAAGCTCGATCAAGAGAACTTTCCCTTACTGCATACGTTGGGCGCAGATATTCCGCAGCGTCCGCATCTTGCCCGCCGTATAGAAGAGACGATCAGCCAGGAGGGCGAAGTACTGGACACAGCCAGTCCTGCGTTGCGTAAACTGCGTTTCGACATTCGTGGAGCAAATCAGCGATTGCAGGATCGTCTGCGAACGCTGGTACATGAGTTTGGCAATGCTCTTCAGGAGCCGATTGTCACCATTCGTAGCGATCGTTACGTCATTCCCGTCAAGGCAGAAAGCCGCGGACAGGTGCGTGGCATTGTGCACGATCAATCATCAAGTGGTGCGACCGTTTTCATCGAACCTATGGTGATCGTGGACTTAAATAATAAACTGCGCCAGTTGCAAATCGAGGAACGCCAGGAGATCGAGCGTATCCTACGCCAACTCTCTCTTGAAGTTGGTAATGAAAAAGATGCCCTGGATCTGGATGTTGAACTCCTGGCCGAGTTCGATCTTCATCTAGCCAAGGCGCGCTATGGGCGCATGATGCGCTGCACCGAACCGCGCTTGAACGATTCTGGTTTTATCAACCTGCGCAACGCGCGCCATCCATTACTGACCGGAAAAGTTGTGCCAATCAATTTCCACCTGGGGCACGAATTTTTTATAGTAGTGATTACAGGCCCCAATACAGGTGGTAAAACCGTAGCGTTGAAAACTGTAGGTTTGCTTACCTTGATGGCTCAGGCTGGCCTACACATTCCGGCAGATGAACATTCGGAGATATCGATCTTCGAGGAAATCTTTGCCGATATTGGCGATGAACAGAGTATCGAACAGAGCTTGAGCACTTTCTCCTCACACCTGAGTCGCATTATTGAAATATTGCGTCGCATCGAGGAAGAAATACAGCGAGAGACACCCGACATACGTGGGAAGATGTCAGAAACATTGGTTCAAAAGACTGGGAGCCGTCGCTTGAGAGCATTGGTTCTGCTTGATGAATTGGGAGCGGGTACCGATCCAAGCGAGGGTTCAGCCCTGGCTCGCGCTATTCTTACCTTTCTGTTGGAACGCCATGTAACGACTGTCGCTACAACCCATTATTCCGAACTGAAGGCCTTTGCGCACGAACAGCCAGGAGTAGTGAATGCTTCAGTCGAGTTCGACATTGAAACGCTTTCACCAACCTATCGACTGAGTATCGGTTTGCCAGGTCTCAGCAATGCGCTGGCAATAGCCAATCGTCTTGGTCTTGACGAGCGAATTGTTGAACGCGCTCGCGAATTCCTGGGGAGCGCAGGTGTACGCATGGAGAATCTGCTCGAAGGACTGCAATCCGAGCGTAAAGCATTGGAGGATGAACGTTTCCATCTCAATATGGAACGGGTCGAAGCAGAATACCAGCGCAAGCAACTGGAACAAGATCGCTTTAAGCTGGAAGAACAACAGGCACAGATTCTGAATGAAGCTCGGTCGCAAGCTCAACGAGAACTGGAAGATGTACAGCGCATGCTGGCAAAGGTAAAGGTCGATGTAAGCCATACCGGTATGACTCGCGACCAACTGAG
>DATMNR010000307.1:0-6301 GCA_035568795.1 Ktedonobacteraceae bacterium | reverse complement strand
TTCTTATACAAGTTGAAAGTTTCACCGGGATGGAGATTGAGCATATTCCAGGTCGCGGCATCAATAATTGCTGGGATACTGGCAGTGCGAATAGCTTCTGAACGCCGCGCGGCGAGCTGGGCTAATAGTGAGGAGAGAGATTGGGAGGAATTATACGAAGTCCAGATCGTCGCTTTCGTATAGGTATCAGGATCGACCGCTTGAACCTGGATCGGTACAGCAGTAGCATTGACTGAAGAGATATCATCTTCTACATATGCGGCTGAAGCAGTAAGAACACCTGGGATAACCCGATAGAGAGCTATTTCCTGTTGTACCGGCAAAGCTCTGACACTGATAGGAGTCATCCCACTGAAATCCGCTCCTGCCTGATAGGCTGCAATATCCTGGGCTTGTTGGGATTGGGATGCAGCGAATACCAGTGTAAAAATCGCAAAGCCTGTGGCTAGCCCAATCAGTAAGATCATACGCACAGCCTGGCGCGGTTTGCGGGCCATCTGTGCTACGGCCAAGACTGGCGGTGCACTACGACCACGCATCACAAGTTTGGATGCAAAATGTAACACTACAGGCAAGAAACGTAGAAATAACAGCACGATAGCCAGTAACAGGAATACGGGAGCAAGCAGTGCCAGGGGCGACACGACGAGAGTCTGTGTTTGTGGATCGAGAAGCCCCTCGATGCTGGTCAAATATACAGAGATGCCAAAGCCCGCAAGCGCTATGAGCGCCACAAACAGATCGAGGTTAAGTCTCTGCCAGAGCGGACGGTGCGCAGATGGTGAAGCCTGATTCGCTGTGGACCAAACATCCACACGCGATGCACGATAGAGGGAAAACGCCATAGTGGCAATAACTACAATGGCCGCGCCAATGGCATACCATTTGATACTCAGTAGAGCTTGCAGAGGAGTATTCGATATAACATTTACCGCATCTCGAGCAGCTGGTGGCAACAATCGATCAGTAATAACGTATACTGAGGCAATAGCAAGCAATGACCCAATAATCAAGGCGATTAGACTCAAAAGAATACTCTGGGTCATGAACGCGCCGAATACCTGACCTCTACTTGCTCCTCGACTGCGAATGAGCGCAATAGTATCTGCCTGGCGATCAACCAATAGCAAAGTCATCATACCTACAAAGAGCAAGATCAAGCCAATGATTTCCACCGCGAGGATGAGGATGGGAATCTGAACAACAGCTAGCTTGGAGCGAAACGTTTCTAAGATACTTGAAACGCCGGGTATGTGTATTGCAGCGCCAGAAATATCGACTTTCTGTATGTATGGGGGTTGATAGGCAATGAGAGGATCGTTGTATGTATCGGCAATTTTTGCTTGCGTAGTTGCCAATTGGCTGATGAGGTCATTAAGCTGCGTAATAGTGATACGATTAGTAGCCAGTTGGTAGTACCAGAAAAGATACGATTGATCAAAGAAGAAGACCTGATTGACACCATGGCTGTTGGCAAGCTGATCAAGCACAGCAAGAAAGTTTTGCTGTGAGGCGAGTACCGTATATTGTGTACAGCAACCTGAATCTGGTGTATATGGGAGGAAGTTATAGCCGTGCCAGTATGGATCACCTGCCTGGACATTGAATATTCCGACAACATGCATGGTGAACTGAAGATAAATGGGAATGGGAATGTGAGCTGGAGAGACGCTATGACCGGCCGGTCCCGTATAAATTGTCCAGTTGAGAACTAGATTTGATCCAACATGTAAACTTAGAAGTTGAGCAGTCTCAGGTGTGACAGCAATCTCAGCATCGGTACTGGTTGGTTGAGGTAATCGGCCCTGCTTAAGCATCACATGGGATGCAGCCTTGTCCATTGATGTACCATATATCCCTAGCCGATCGCTACTTGCAGGAGGTTCGGGTGAGAAAATGCTGGTGAGTGGAGTTTGAAAATCGAGTCTCGGCTGGCCGTTCATGTATGTTGCTACATGCTGTTGCAAAGGTACACTGACCGATTGATACGTCTGATTTATGCTTTGGGTGGATAAACCTGCAACCTGCACTCGGAGTGAAACTTCCGAGCTATCAGGAGTTGCTCGAAGAACATTTCGCAGGGCCGCAGTCTGCATGGTAGACGAAAGTAGTGGAATAGTACATACGATGGTAACAGCTGCGATCATACCAAGACAAATTATTATTAGAAGAAACCATTGTTGACGCCAGCGCCAGAGTGAGAGAGTTACTATCGAGGAGACAAGACGACGATTGATGGGCTGGCGCGAAGTATTCGAAGTGACACTCATACCGCTTCTCTTCTCATAACGACAGTATTTTTTAAAATCCATGTGATAAGGTTGGGTCTGAGTCCGTATTCTATCATATACTACGATGATTTTGCAGCACTTTAGCACACTTTCTTTATGGCTAGACATGCTAAAATAGAACAACAGCGATCTGGCAAGAGAGACGCTGCCAGTTTGAAGAGAGACGTTGATCGTTGTTTCAGGAGTGCGTATGCCGGAACCGCTCGTAATCTGTGATAACCTTGTCAAAATATATAAAGTTGCTGATCTGGAAGTGGTTGCCCTACAGGGACTGGATCTGGAGGTCATGCCAGGTGAAATGATGGCCATCGTTGGTGTATCTGGCTCAGGCAAAACCACTCTGCTCAATATACTCAGCAGCCTGGATGTACCGAGTGCGGGAAAATGTGTTGTAGATGGAAACGATCTTACACGTATGAGCCAGGCACAACGCATTCGCTATGAGCGTTTCACGGTTGGCCATGTCTGGCAACAGAGCGGGCGCAACCTGCTGCCAGAGCTTAGTATCCAGGATAATGTCGAGTTGCCGCAAGTGCTTAGTGGCGTTAATTCCGCACACAGGGCCAGGAAAGCCCAGGAATTATTGGAGCTGGTTGGATTGGGAGGTATGGGCAAGAAACGGCCTGACCAGCTTTCCGGCGGCGAGCAACAAAGGGCAGCTATTGCTGTTGCTCTTGCAAACGAACCAAAACTGTTACTGGGAGATGAGCCAACCGGTGAGTTGGACTCCATCTCAGCAAATGAAATACTGACACTGTTGCGCGCACTCAATCGACAACTCGGACTGACTATCATTGTTGTGACGCACGATGTCGCTATAGCTGCTCTCGTAGATCGCACGATTGCCATTCGAGATGGACGCACCAGCACCGAAACTGTGCGTCGCGATGCACCACTTGAGACAGTAAGCGAGCATACGCTCGCGAGCAGCGCGGTGATTGGCTTACCCAGCGAGACCCATCGCGAGTCCGTCGTTATTGATAGAGCAGGTCGGCTTCAACTCCCAAAGGAAGCACTCGAGCGCATCTCATTTAATGGGCGTGCCGAAATTCGCATCGTCAATGATCACGTGGAACTGTGGCCACTCGGAACTGGCATAAATGGATTCTCGTTTGACGGAGAGCAGCAAGCAGAGAACAAGACAACCCGCGATGAGGTGAACTGATGGAGCAAACTGCAACAGCCATAACGATAATTGTTGAAGCCAGGGGTGTGACACGTGAGTTTCGCAGTGGCGCAGGTCTTGTATACGCTTTGCGCGGCATTGATCTGCGCATACTGCCTGGAGAATTCGTTGCCCTGCGCGGACGCTCAGGATCAGGCAAGACGACATTACTCAATATTCTGATCGGGCTGGATAACCCGACACAGGGACAGGTATTTATTCTAGAGAATGATCTAGCGGCATTCAATGAAACGGAACGCGCCCGGTTGCGTCGTCAAAGCATTGGCATGATGTTTCAGAATGCACATCTCTTTCCCTCGCTCACCGCGCAAGAGAACGTCGAGATACCATTACGACTGGCTCTGACAGACGCTGATCGGCGTGAGAAGCTGGCTTACGATGCGTTGAAGCGTGTTGGGCTTGCTCAACGCGCTCGCCATCGTGGATTGGAGTTGTCAGGTGGTGAGCAACAGCGTGTGGCGTTAGCGCGAGCATTGGTACATTCTCCACGCTTCATCGTAGCAGACGAGCCAACGGGCAATCTGGACTCGGTTACAGGACGCGATATCGCTACGCTCCTTCGTCAAACTGCGCAACAATCACAGATTGGCCTGCTCGTGGCAACACATGACACCACAATCGTTGAAGCCGCCGACCGCGTAATCAATATACAGGATGGACGCATCGTTGATTGATGATACATCTCCCCTGAGGCGAAATATGTCAAGAGAGGCGGCGAACGCCAGATGATTCGTATGCGCAGACGCGCACCTTATAAGGATAGTAGACCTCCGGAACTCATTCGCCGTTTGCGACGAATCCGACGAGCGCGTAACCTCCTGTTTCTCATCATCTTTCTGGGAATATTTGGGCTTGGTTTCAATCGTGTGATTGCCTATGAAAAGGCCCTTTTCTGGCTGCTGTTCGGCATAACTGGTATTATACTGGCCGTGTTCCCGCTCAGTTCTCTTGCACTTGACATGCTCGATATATACGGGACAGTACGACCTTTCCGTGGGCAGGATGTAGTATTCTTTGACCTGTGCGCAATTGTTGGTATCACAATCGCTATCACGATCCAATATTTCTGGCGTCCCTTTGGCTTCATGCATGTGCTACTAGCAGACTATGTCAGCGGTTACTTTTTCTTTACAGCAATTGTGCTGGCGCTGTTAGTTTACATTGTACGAGGTATAGTGCCTGTACCAATATTTCGCCAGACAACAAAACAAATAGCTCTGGGCGTCCTGCTCTGGCTTTTTCTTTATATTACGCTTGGCCAGCTTCTCTCATTTGCCTGGCAGCGTTTCACATTCACACCACCACGTCTGTGGCGTTTTGCAATTCTGCTTCTGCTCATCTGGCCGCTATTTCTATTGGATGAGGGTATTAATCGAGGGTATCAGGAACAAGGAACGATTCGTGCTTTCGCAAGCAGCCTGGCATTTAAGCTTCTACTCATTGCAGGATTATTTGTGGCGATCTTGATCACGCCTGGCCTGGATTATTTGAGCATTGTGCTGCCTGTACTTGTGCTGATATTTTTGTTATTGGTAGCTATTGGCACACAGATATACGCCAGTGGTCGAGCAGCCATTGCCACCGCTACTTTGAGCGCGCTGATATTAGCCTGGATTATGTCTACTACATTACCGATTAATTGAAACGAAATTACATCTATGTCAGAGTTTGATTTACAACAATTGATAAGCGAGCGCATTCAACGGGATGGGCCGATTACGTTTGCCGAATATATGCGTATGGCGCTTTACGAACCCGAGTATGGTTACTATGTTACTGGCGCTGCAAAAATGGGTTGGGAGGCCGATTATTTTACCAGTACGGATATCTCCAGTCTGTTTGCAAATTGTCTAGGACGACAACTTTTTGCCATGTGGGAAAAGCTGAAACGTCCAGGGCATTTCATTGTGCTGGAACAGGGCGCGGGACGCGGACATCTGGCCGAGGGTGTTCGATCATGGGCACAAAAAGAAGCCCCTGAGTTTTACGAGGTTCTGGATTATCGAACCGAAGATGTTCGCGAGGGTGAGGATGCTATAGAGGAGCACCACCCGTTACAAGGGCAACCGTTGCGAGGGCGGGGGCAAGCCCCGCCCCTACTATACACGAATGAAACGCCCATTTCACAGGATAATATTGAAGAGGCGAAGCCCGAATATAGTAGGGGCGACCCTCGCGGTCGCCCTTTCTCCCCATCGGTTGTGTTGTCGAATGAATTGGTTGATGCGTTTCCTGTACATATTGTGGAGAAACGGGGCGAGCGGCTGTATGAAGTTTTTGTGGACGTGCAGCAGGATGACCGTTTTTGTGAGGTGTCAGGTGAGCCGAGCAGTCCTGAAGTAGCCGGGTACCTGGATACGTATAAGATTCCCTGGCGCACGTTTGAGGATGGATGGCGTACCGAGATTAATCTGGATGCGCTGCGCTGGATACAGCGAACGGCGGTTCTGATGCGAAAGGGCTTTGTCCTGACAATAGATTATGGCGATAAGGCTAAGGCGCTGTATACTGCCTGGCGGAGGAGAGGAACTCTGCTTTGCTATTACAAGCACCAGGCGAACGAACGGCCACTGTTGCATCCAGGCAAACAGGATATCACTGCACATGTCAATTTCAGCGCGCTTATTGATGAAGGAAGACGACTAGGCATTCATGTACATAGATTCACTACACAACGCCTCTGGTTACAGGGTCTGGGTATTCAGGAAGAGTTGGAACAACGCTATTTGAATGAGTTCGCTGATGCGGAATTCGCACGCGCTACAGATCGAGGGCAGATAGCGCTTTTGAAATGGCGAGATGTACGCCAGCGTGCCGCAGTGCT
>DATMNR010000306.1:0-3316 GCA_035568795.1 Ktedonobacteraceae bacterium | reverse complement strand
ATCTGATAGGATAGGAGTGAGAAAAAGATCAAGGTAGTCACGAACGAGAAAGCGAATAGAAACAATACATGAGCCAGACAAAACCAGCGGAAACCACCGAACAAGTCATTACAACAAACCATAGCATATTCGCTGCGATGTATGAGCGAATGTTCCGCAGCGGACCTGAACATTCATTTATGAAGCCTCTACGTAAGGAAGCGATTGGGCAGGCGCAGGGAGTTGTTTTGGAAGTTGGAGCAGGCACGGGTCTCAACTTCGCTTTCTACAACCCGGAGCAGGTCGAGCGTGTTGAAGCTGTTGAGCCTGATAGTGCGATGATTCGCTATGCACGCGAGCGTTTGAAGACGGCACACGTACCAATCACACTCACACAGGCGCCCGTAGAAGCCTTACCTTTTGATGATGAAACCTTCGATTGCGCTCTGGCAACGCTTGTTTTCTGCTCAGTGACAGATCCAATGCGTGGATTGGGTGAAATCCGGCGTGTTCTGAAACCTGGAGGTATCCTGCTGCTTATTGAGCATGTTCGCGCTCGGGGAGCTTTTGCTCAGCGGTTACAAAATGTTATTACGCCTGTGACGAAGAGGGTGGCGGGGAATTGCCACTGGAACCGCGATACCGAGCGCAGCGTTATTAACGCGGATTTTGAGATTGAGAGTAGACGCGATGCAGGTGGGAGAGTACAGAGGATGGTTGTGGTGAAAGCAACTCGGGCTTGACATGATCTTCAGTGTGCTGTCTCATGGCTCTCATCTTTAAGCTGCTCCATGGTTGGTTTTGGTTTACTTAACCACAAAGATATGTGGGAGGGTTGCATCGTCTCCTGAACTACTGCCACCAATTGCTCATGTAGTTGTGTTAGATCGAGTTCGCCTTGCAAGGTCATACTGAAAGCATGTAGAGTTTTCGCTGCATCATACTTCCTACGATAGAAGCGACGATCAATCACTTGCTGAAGCCTACGACGTAAGGGCTGGAAGAGGGCAGCTATGACAAGCGTTGAGGCTACAATGATCAGTTGAGATGACGATCGCCCGGTCAGGGCTTGAAAAAGCAATTGCATTCCGAACACACAGCCTGCGTAGATCAAAGCTAATATAACACTCAGTGAGCTATAGACCAGGGTTCGATTAATGATGACATCGATATCCCATAAGCGATAGCGTAAGATAGCGAACCCGACGGAGAGTGGGATGAGAAGCACCACTATCGTGGTAAACGTGGTAGCAAATACATCATAGAGAATATTGAGTGACGGGAAGATCAGCGTAGGAAATTCCAACCCGAATCCGACCACTATACTGATCAGAACACTGAAGACGATCCACTTGGTTTGCTGGCGTTGTATGGGATTTGAAACTCGTCGATAGCGGTGAACCTGCGCGATTCCGAGGCTCAAGGTAACAACGAACCAGAAGAGTAATATTGGGAGAGGGTATCGCAAATCAGCAGATGAGTCGGAAAGGAGTATAAAGATGCGCCAGAACGCTATTGCAATATATCCAAGGATCAGCCAGAGAGTCCAACGAGGCACGAAACGTCCATCAGGGAACAAAGCGGCGATCAAGTAGAGCAAGTCAAAGGTGAGTTCGTTCAAGAACAGAGTTGGAGTGCTCCATACAGAATCACTCGCTGCCACCGTCTCCGTGACAAAAACAGTGCCGCATAGAATAAGAGTGAGCGTGAATAGAAGAGCCATCCAGTCGTTCGACTTGCGCCAGAAAATTACGAAGCTAACAGCAAAGAAAAAGACTACCGAAATGATGTCTAGAACGACGTTGTAAGCAGCATAGCTAGCAAGAGAAAAACCTCCTGCCTGAAGCGCTGCGGCTTGCTCAGGAGAGAGTTGCCTGTAAGCACATCCAGCACCAGAACAGATTGTCTCAAGCTGTGTAATGTAGACAGGAATAGAGGCGAAGAAAATTACCAGTGTCAGTACGACACAAGCGATCCAGGCAATGCGAGCAATGATGAGCCAATGTCCTTGCAACAGCGTGTTCTCATCATTTCTCAAATTACTGTTCTTAACCATCTGCATCGTCACAGAGGGAGGATTCACAGACATTCCCCTCTAACGTCCGGTGTGCCCACGAGGGACACACCATACTTTGGATATTTTAAGTTGTACTCGCATTCATACACATTTCGTACTGGATTGATGTATTCGTATCTTAATTGTACTCGATATGCTCATGTTACCACTACATGTATTTTCCGTTTTCAGGCCGCAATGTTGTTATGAGTGGAGATACGTGCTGCTCTCCTTGACCTCTGAACCTCAAACACTGTGACAATAATATAACCAAGACCTGCAAGCAATCCAAGCACACCGCCGATTGTTCCCCAACTTCCAGCATAATCTGGCAGCAAGAGCGCCATACTACCTAGATAGAGGTAGGTGATGCCGATAATGAATGCTAATGCTCGCCAACCTGGTCGCCGGATGGCTGCCATTGAACCACCGAGTATGAGAAGGAGAGCTAATACAATCGAGGTGAGCCAGTGATAGTTTAAAGCGTGCACATCCTGCTGCGTCATGCCAAGAATCTGGTAATTGAGTTCGCGCGCAATAATTGGAGCTAACAATATTGCTGCAACGACAGTAATCGCAAGCAGTGGGTAGCTCAGGGATGCTCCACTTCTGAAGTTTAGCAGATCGCGCGGTCTGGGATAGGCTGCGACTAGTATGGCGATGAACACTACACCAATTACCAATACTATGGGTATAAACCCGGCTCCAGTAGCAGTTGCGAAGAAGAGGCAAACGATGCCAATGCTGAGCAGAATATACTGCATCAATAAAGGTTTGGTCTGTGGTTTCCAGAGTAAGGCCAACAGGCTTCCGCCTAAAAGGAGCGTCATGAAGGCGCCTGATTGAGCCTCATGCCAGCGATGTATAATGGAAGGGAACCCCGATTGACCAGGAAGTAACAAGAGATCGCGGCCGCTAGCAAAGAGTACTAGAAGTATAAGAAGCCCAGCAATGGCATCAAACAAGATGACGTGCCAGCGTTTGACCTCGCCTTGAGGTTTCATTGAGGTAGACATTTGCTTCCTCCTTTCGTGAGTGTGAAAAGAAATGTCCAATGTGTTTGTATTCTCATTTCAATGATACGGATGAATCATTCCAAAAGCGTTACGAAAAGCGTTACGAAATAGAAAATTTCACACACGACGTCTGAATGTAAGTTTGATATAATGAGAACAAGGAATCATAGAACAATAGTTTCAAGCAGCAGGAGATCAGCATGAGCGACCGACTCGTCTCACCAAAAATGACGGAAGAAGAAGAGTTCATCGAGGGCAGTCTGCG
>DATMNR010000305.1:0-3409 GCA_035568795.1 Ktedonobacteraceae bacterium | reverse complement strand
CATAGGAACGACTACGCATCATTGCCTTATAGCGTCCCTTCACCATCTCTAAATGCAGGGATTCGCCCCACTTGTTGGGCACCGCTTGACTTCAAAAGTTGGAGATGATGAGGTTGTGGGCGAGAGAATGGCGTAATAGAGGCGTGCAACTACGTCAGGAATAGCGTTTGGTGCGCCAGTATCTTCGAAAGTAACTAAAAACTTAGTGTACGTGGGATACAGATCCGAATGGTTTGCATCGACCGGAGTGAGATAAGTCACAGCACCATTCGAGAGTTGCAATTCCCAATATAGCGGGAAGATGCTTTCATTATTGGAACTTACTAACCAGGCATAATAGCTTTTCCCAGCAGGCGGGGCAGGGAGATTGTTGAGCATGATCTGTAGTTGATTGTACGTATTTATAGGGGTGTTAGGACCATGAATAAAGGTAATGTGTCCCACAGAGCCACTTGTTAGAGTAGGTGTCGTGGAAGCATTTTTGGGGAAAAGTTGTGGATACACAAAAAACGTACCAACGACAACCAGTATCAGTAGTACACACGTAATCAGGATGAAATACAAACCCTTACGCGATCGTCGTGGCTGCGTCGGAGGCAATGGTGATACGAGCTGTGACTGCAACGGGCGATCTTCCTCTGCAGAAGTAAGAGGCGCTGGTGAGTTAGACGGCGTTCCTGAATATGGATAACTTGCTGAAGTTGGTGTAACAGGCAAAATTGTTGAAACTGCATGGGTAGGTGGATATGGCGCCACTCCTGAAACTGGTCTCGTTGGTTGGAGAGGGTTATATTCAGGTTGCTCTTTCGCAATCTCAGGTTTATTCAAACTTGCTGGAACAGCTACTTTGAAAGCCTGTGCGAGTGCTATTGTCATTGCAGAGGCAGTTTGGAAACGCATATTCGGATCTTTGGCAATACTTCGTAAAATCACATTCGAAAGCTCTGACGAAATGTTCGGGTTAATGAGCGCTGGTGGAGGAGGCGCCTCGTAAACATGCTGCATCATAATAGCAAGCGGATTCTCACCACGGAACGGCGTAATGCCCGTCATGACTTCATACAGAATGATACCCAGCGAATAGAGATCAGAACGCTCATCAACAACGTGATCCTGAGCCTGCTCTGGTGAGATATACAGGGGTGTGCCAATCCCAGTGTGAGTAACAGTTGAAGAGCTTCCTCCCTGCAACTTCGCAATACCGAAGTCTGTCAGGATCGGCTCACCCGTCGGTCTTGCAGTTGCAATGCGCTTATCGAGCAGTATATTTGCGGGTTTGATATCACGGTGTATCATCCCTTGTCTATGCGCGTAGTCTAGTGCAAGGCTTACAGAGGTAAAAAGATATACAAGATCTATGGCTCCTGGGAAACGGCCTTTACGAGAGGTCCCGCTAATAAATCCTGCCAACGTGCCACCCTCGACGTAGTCCATCACCATATATGCTGCGGTACCTGATCCTCGCTCATCGGTGAGTTGAAAATCATGGATTTGCACAATATTGGGATGATGGAGGGATGCGACAAATTGAGCCTCGCGCATGAAGTGCGTGACAAAATCAGGGTCACTCTGTAGATCAGCGTGCAGGAACTTAATTGCCACATTACGTCGTAATTGGGTATCCCGTGCTTTCCAAACCTCTCCCATTCCTCCCTGTCCAAGGCGCTCTAGCAATTCGTATTTATCGAGCCGATCTAGCTCCTTACTCATCAATTCTCCTCAGATATTCTGGGGTAGCGTAGGTGTAATAGTGAATGCCGCTAATTTCTGTATATCGTAGTGAACCTGTAAGACACCAGGCACCACCTGGTTTGTCGAGGGATCGAGCTGACCTATATAGGCATAGGTAGCATTCTGTAACATATCGTCGAGCTTGACCTGTGTTGATGGTTGCGAAAGTTGTACTGCATCCATCTTGACAAGCTGCTGCACATCTGCTCGCACCTTTTGTAACCACACTGACGCATTATGCAGTTCATGAATGATCTTGCTAGCAAGTGCCCGCATTTGCGGCGTCGCATCAGGAGCACCAACCACACCTTGTAGATGAAGTTGGATATGATCGAGATAGCCTGGAGGATTATGAACCAGGTCTTTACCTTGCGCTGGGTCTACAGTAAGCAACGCGACTTGAGAAATTGTTTGGTCAGCAACCACCGGTCCTCCTGGCACATCAATATGAACATTTTGTGATCCGTCCAGGTAGTCCAGCATGCTCACAAACAGGTTATTTATGACATTTAAATTTATATTTGAAGCCTGGGCATGATAATCATCTCGTGCGCTGATGGACCATTCCATGACCTTTTCTGTATTTTTGTATAGCCAGTTGTCCAATCCACCCGACAATCCCAGAACATCCACCACAGTTTCTTTGTAGAAAAGATGCCGGATGTGATCAAGCGCGCTCAAATGAAGAGATCCATACGGTGTTTGAGGTACCTGAGCATAGTAAAGCCAAGCACTGCGATTTGCGGCAGGACCACGAGGAGTCCCATTTGTATCCTCTTCAGTAATAAGGAGACGGCTGGAAAGTGCAAACAAATCATCGTGCTGCGCCGTGCCTTGGTAAAAGAAACTGACATTCCCATTGTTGACAGTTAATTTTCCAAGCAACAACGGAAGCGAAAACAGTGGTCGAGGTTGCAGTAAATCCTTTTCTGCAGTTGGGTGCCTATCAGCCAAAAGCCAGGCATAGTAACTTTTACCCGCCTGAGGATTAGGAATATTGTGGAGATCAATTTCTAATTGATCAGCAATACCCTGAGCAGTATGAGGATTAATTTGCCCACTACTCAGAAAGAAAGCTTGTCCACCAGGTATTGCGGCCGTTTGACTATTACGATTGTGCAGAACAAGAAAAGCGCCCAGGCTTGAACCAATCAGAGCCACGATCACCACTGCTATCAAAGCAGTATACCACCACTTCCATTGTCTCTTATGTGGAGATGAAGGAGGCATAGGCGCCGTTGGTGGTGTTGTCACCAGAGGAGTTGCTGGAGCAGAAGACCCTCCAGCCGCTCCCGCGTTAGCATTAGGCACATGTTGTGCCGGTGCAAGTTCCGTAGGTCCTCCAGACGTCGAGATTGAATCTGATTGCCACGAGGAGGAACCTGGTGTCGAGAGTTGAGGCGTTGAATAAACTGGAGCGATGGCTCCAGGATTGCTCGTAGAAGGCAACGAAGCTGGAGATGAGAACGCCAGAGAGGGAGACGAGGAGGAGGGCGTCATGTTAATTCCTCCTTGAGATATAGGTGCGCCAATATAGGTTGGCATGTTTTGAAAATCCCGTGGATATGAGGGCTGGCCTAGAACTTCAGGAGCCGGCACCTTGAGCGACTCCGCGATAGCAGCCGTCATCGTAGCCGCGCTGGCAAAACGCGCATTTGGATCTTTAGCCAGTGCTGTG
>DATMNR010000304.1:0-8885 GCA_035568795.1 Ktedonobacteraceae bacterium | reverse complement strand
TCAAAAAAAGATTTAAGCGAGTTTTTGGTGATACCCTGGCCGATTGGATTATTTGCGATGGCGATAGGACCAGCGAGATCGGCGGTTGCATCATAGGTGAGTAATGCGCCGTCCTGCACATCCTGAATATTTATCTGGCTGACTGCATTGATTGAACCACCTGTGCCATGACGGTTTACTTGCAGAACCAGTACATTAGGATCCTGACGCTGAGAGATATTAATGACAGCCCGGTAAGGACCTTTCAAACCCGGTAATGGGGTGGTAATGCTCGCTCTGATGCTCGTGGGATCCATGTATTCAACAGAATTACATCCAGGAATACATGATTGAAGGACATTTGGGTTTAGAATAGCGTTAAAAACTTGCCAACTATTTGCTTTGAACTTATGACTTCCGTTAAGCTTCATTGAACCTTCCTTACATGTTGAAAATAGAAGGGTATTCCCCCGTAGTGTATTGTAGCGATATAAATCTACACTTGCAAGCACAAATCGAATTTGTACCAATTATTCCTACTTTGAACCTGGATGACTTTCGCTGTTTATCACGATTGATTCTGGTTAAGAATATAAATTTCGAAGCGTAGAAGCTGGCCTAAATGTGCTATGGTTCACCTTTTCAAGATAGAAGACGTGTTATACTGCAATAAATTATTTCATCGTGTATCACAATGAAAGCGTAATCGAGATATTTTCGACGAGGAGTGTATGATGGCATGGCATAGTGAGCCTGATGAGCGTGTTCAACCAGATTGGCAAGTTCGTTCGGCGAAGAAAAGGGAAGAATTATCACGTTCGATTGAAGAAACGCTTGCTGATAATGTACTAATACAAAATCCTTTTTCTGATGAAGCGGATGAAGCTTTAGAAGATAGTAAATACCCCATGATAATTCCTCCTAAATTAAGCCTTCAATCTAAACCTATGCCTGTCGTACGTGTAGAATCTAAAGATGTAAACAATGTTACGTCGAGGACTACTACTGATCCTGTCGCAGTTCCACAAACTACACAGAAGAAGCGACGTCTGGCCGGGCGAACGACGAAGGTACATTTACAGGCTGTTCCCAAATCGGATAAGAAGTCTGCCAAGATATCGATTGAAGCAGAAAAAAGCTCATCCGGATTCGAACCCGAAGGGCAAATCAATGGAAAAAGTAACTCTAAACGGAATTCTTCGTCTGAAAGAGGCGCCGCAGCAAAGGGAAGGATGGGCAGAGCTGGATCATTGGCGGGCTCTGGTATCCTAAAGCAAGGACAGCAAGATGTGATGATAACAAATACTCATATTTCATCGTCTAGTGTTGTTATTGTTTCGCTTGTAGAAGATCCCGGCCCAGTAGTTGTGAAGTATATTTCCTTGCATCCACAGGTTGGATTTACTTTGCATTTTAGTGATTCGGCTGAGGCAGAAGCTCGGTTTAACTATGTAATTCTCATGGGAGAACTGTTCTAAAGTTCTCCTTCAACCTCTTGCCGCAGGCGGTTGAAGAACCCTTGCATATAGTCAAATCGTTCATGAGCAAGCTTACGACCAGTGTTGGTTGTCATGCGATCAGGTAGATTTCCAAAAAGTAACTGAAACTCTATATAGGGGGAGTAATCGGGTCTGCGCCTTAAGATACGAATCATGTGAGGGTCAATCGGTTCCATGATATCGTCAGGTATGGGGGTATACACTTTCTGGTTGTAGTGGCCTGTGATGCAGTAAAGTCGACCAATGCCAATTGCTCCCAGACAATCTAATTTATCGGCATCGTACAGTATACGTCCCTCAAGAGTTTGTGGGATTATTCCTCCAGTCATACGATGTTCTTGGATAGCTTGCTTGACTGCTGGAATGTATTGTTGAGGGAAAGGTGAATCGGTGAGAATATCTTCTGCTAATGCTGCACCGATCAATGCATGATCGCCACCATGACGGCGCTCACGTTCTTGTCCCAGGTCGTGAAGAGCTACTGCGGCCCAGATGGTTGGAAGATTGCCTCCTTCACTGGCCTGAATTTTATCTGCGAGAGCCATGACACGCACTAGATGGTCGTAGTCATGAGCAGCATCTTCACTTCCTTCGTCTAACATGAACTGTCTGGCAAGCTCTAAAAGCCACATTCTATAGAATTGCAATATGTCTGGTCCTTACACTTCCTCTAGTGCGGGTAATGTGAAAATGAATCGGCTGCCTTCACCGGGGATCCCACTGCTCTCTACACGTATTGAACCGTCTTGTAACTTAAGCAACTGGGCGACGATATATAGTCCAAGCCCAATGCCTCTCGTATTACTTCGCTCGATGTTGGGAGCGCGGTAAAAACGTTCAAAAAGACGTGGCTGGGCATCTTCAGGAATACCTATACCCTCATCTTCGACACAGACTTCGATAGTTGCTTTGTTTTCAATATTTGAATAGCAGCGTAAGCAGACCTTGATTGTTCCACCAAGCGGACTGTATTTTATCGCATTTTCTACGAGATTGGCAATAATTTGCTGAAGGCGTGCGCTATCGCCCAAGACAAGATAAGAGCTTTCGATTGATTCAATTATGCAGCCAATACTATGCTCATTTGAAAGAGTACTATAACGTAAAACTACTTGCTGAGCCAGTGCAGAAAGGTCAACCTCCTCAAAATGAAGTGTAAGTTCTCCGCGGTTGAGGCGTGATACTTCAAGGAACGTGGAAACAATATTGGTGAGCTGGTGAGTCTGGTCCTCTATTACTGAAAGGTTATCTATTACCTGGGGTAGCTTTGTAATGCCAGCTTCCAAAGCTTGATCACTGATGCGTTTGATTATACGGGTTACTAATTGACTCTGTGCTAAAATAACCGTTAGCGGGGTACGAAACTCATGAGCAGTAATCGCCAGGAATTCGTCTTTCAGGGCGTTTGCTTCGCGCATAGCTGCTTCACTCGCTCTGGCATGAATGGCTTCTTGCTGCCAGAGAGCCTGATCAACCGCTAACCCGGCTAACTGAGCGATTCCTCCTGTAACAGCTATATCCCACAAGGTAAATTCGTTTTGAGGCGACTGCCGGTGCCTGGCAGGGCGAATGGCTTGATCTTGCCTGGGATACAAAGATCTATCTAACGAAATTATCCCTTGTAGCTGATTGTTGTGCAGAATTGGCGCGGTAAGTATCATCAAGTGATCAAAAGGATTGGGTTGATGAGGACACTGATCAGGGTTTATTAAAGTAGTGTGACCTGCTAAAAGTTGTTCTTGAAAGTTATGATTTTGGTCTGATAAGGTATGAAGCCAGACTTTCTGATCTTCAAACCATTGCTGCTCAGTTTCACGTGAAAAACCGATGGAGAACAGTGGTGTGAAGCAATGGTGCTCCTCATCATAAAGTTGAACTACTCCACGTTCACAGTTTAGTGTAACAAGCGCTCTTTCGAGAACATTATGCAGGATATCCTTAATTTCAGTAATTCCTGAAACAGCCTCTGCAACGTGTAATAATGTATCAAGCGCCTGCCGAATTCGTTGCTCACTGCGAATTTGTTCAGTTACATCACGAAATGCACTTACAACCCCGATTTGCTTCTTAGAAGCGTCAAATAATGGAGCAATGTTAACCTCTAGAATCCGTTCATTCCCGTCTGCTCGCGTAGTTACGAAACGTTCGCCCCGAATTCGTTCACCTCTTAGCGCCCGGGTAACAGGAAATTCATCTTCAGTGATGAGTTGTCCCTGGATTGTATAGGTCGGATGAAGATACAGTACCTCGTCAAGTTGATCTTTGATGAACCTATCTTTGCCAAGAAAAGAGGCAGCAGCGTTGTTGCGCATTAATATATGACCCTCTAAGTCGAGAACACTGATTCCCTCAGTCATAGCATGGAATATAGCATCAAGAGTATTGGCGCGCTCTGTTGCTAGTTTTACTGCCTGTTGAGCATCGTGATGTAGACGAGCATTATCAATAGCCATAGCTGCTTGTTGGCTGATTGCGCGTGCAAGTTGTATTTGTTCAGGTGAAAAATTACGTATTTTGCCTGGTTCGTCCAATGTAAGCATTCCGACAGGCCGACCTTCACGTACGAGGGCAAAAAGTAGAATAGAGCGTACAAGAAATGTTTCTCCGACAGTGTACATGCTTGGTTCTGTAGTTAAATCTTCGAGGAAAAGCATGCCATTTTCGTTGAATAGACGTTGGACTACGGGGTCAGCGAAAGGCAATGAACTATGATTCCAGATATGATCAGCAACCATAATAATCTGGCTATTCAACTGTTGAGAGGAGAGATGATAATTAGCTGGCCGTAGGAAATTTCGCGTATCATCTAGTAACCAGACGGTGCAACGTTCAATCTGGCATACTTCGGTTGTTCTCTTAACAAGCACCTGCAAGATGTGGTTCAGATCTAATGAAGATGTCAGTAGTTCTGCAAGCTCGCGTAGAATTTCACTTTCGCGAAGAGCTGCAAGCAACCGCTGGTGTTCCTGGATATTGGAAGGTGCAGGTTGATCAACCGACATTTTCTAGACCTCTTGAATTGCTCCGATCAGAAAAATTATTGAATATCTTCGACTCGCATAAAATTGTTGGTTGAGTAGTGTGACGCAAGAACCTTTGCCTTTAGATAAAAGGGGATGAGTTACTACTAAAGTCATGAATGAAACATAAATGAGAGTACTCAGGTTGTTGCACTTGTCATGAACATGGACTATTATCGATTATACTGGTTCTGGTTATTCACTGCGAGGAAGTGTATCAGATGAACCTTTCTTTAGTCAAGCACGGTAAGACCTTTGGTCTGATTTTTCGTGCTTCATTAGTTGCACGAAAAATCAGACCAATTTCGCTCCACATTGATTGCAAAAGTGTTTGCCAGGACGTACCGGCGCTCCGCACTGATCGCAGAATAAGGTTTCAGTACTTTGTTCGGTGAGTACACTATCGGCAGGCCGGGCTCGATGCGTAGGGGATTCTGGTGTTGCCTGGTAGGGAGCAGATGCAGGCGAATTTGGAGTTACTGGATTTCTTTGTGCCTGTTGGTTAGAGCTTTGTGATGAAGATGTTGTAGCAGAAGATGATTGCGTTCCCGGAGCAGTCTGAAGTGTATCTTGTATTGTCTTTGCTGCTTTGACTGCGGCTCCGCCAATGGCGCCTGCTATTTTTAAGCCTTTAGCAATATCTTCCATGTTACTTTTCAAACGGTGCGTAGGAGGAAGTAATGTTGAATCAGAGACCTTTTCGAAGAAATTGTTTCCTATCTGGATACCCTCGGGTGTGAGTTGTCCATTTTCTTGAGTGCCATCATCAAAATTGAATGTGATGGTATCTCCCAGACTGCTATATCTGCCCTTACGCTGAGTCTCTGGAGCATTTACATCTACTTGTTGCCCACTGAAAAGCGATTTTGCTGCATGGCTTACCCGGCTGCGGTCCTGAACGACGAAGATAAACTGTCCATTTGCTTGTATAGTTAGTCGATCAATACGCGAGGTAAAGTAGTCAAGGCCAATTCCAGAACGGTGAAGACATTCATACTGGCCACTGATTGATTTCATACTGGGAATCCTTAAAAATGCTCTGCAAGCAATTCATTGCTACTTTAAATAGGTTCAACGGTACATATTATATACGTTCAACTTTATGAAATGTTTCGAACATCTTCCTTAATTTGAGGAGCTTCACTAGTATTTTGCGAGATATTTTCATCAATCGGTAATTGAGTATCGTTTGTGATAGCGTGAACTAATCCAGCCATGTTTTCTGGTATAGCCCGTTTACCCTGAGCATAGAAAGCATTGACTTCGGCGCCGCCTAACAAAATAACTGCAAAAAAATAGAAGAAGAAGATAAAGATAATGGCAAATCCTACGGTTCCGGTATAGCCACTTAAGAAATGTGTCACATAAAATGGAAAAAGTTGTAGGTAGGCTTGAGTGGCTGCTGCTGCCAGGAGTGCGCCAAACCAACTTTCACGAAAGCTGATGTGCTGATTTGGTACAACCAAGTAAATAATTTCTATTAAGATCCAGCTAGCAAGCAATCCGCAAAATATCGTCAACAATTCGAAGCCAATCCCGCTGCTAACTATCTGCGTCTGACTAAGTGAAGTTTTTTGAGCAAACGTGTGTAGAATGCCAGGGATTGAGTTTGCGAATAACATAAAAGGCGCTAAAATTACAAAGACCAGTAGCATACCAAAGGCCATAATATACTGTCGTATAATATCACGCGTGCGAATTTGGTAAATGATATCGAGTTGCCCTTCCATAGCAACAAAAAGGCCTGAACCCCCGATGATTGCCATCACAACAGCGATGAGACCAAGAACGCCAGCATCCTTATTCAGCGTATTCAAAGCCAGTCCAATAATTTCTTGGGATGGAAGTGGTGGTGGGAATATCTGTTGGATTTGTTGAACAAGCTGTTCCTGGATCGAAGGATTCAAACCCCCGAAGATGAATCCAACAAGAGCAAGGATGGCAATAAGAAAGGGGATTATGGCTACCATAAGATTAAATGCAAGGCCTGACGCCAGGCTCAAGACCCAATCATAATTAAATTTATTAATAAATCCCGTTATTGATTTGATGCCTTTTACTCCAGCCTTTGCTACTCCTGGAGTATCTGGTGCAACTTTCTCGTCACTTGCCATTCTATTCTTCCTCATAAGCGGTTGATGAAAATAATCTCAAGATGCCTGTACTATACTATAGTATATAGAAGAGATGGTCAATCATGTTTCGATGATGTATGATAAACAATCAAGAATGAGGTACATTGAATCAGGGTTAAAAAGTAGGTATGAGTTCGCAGCCACCACCAAAACAGCAAAGCTTTGCTGCATTACTTTGGGAAGTTCTACGACTTGGAGCGCAGACATTGTTAGGTACCCTTGCCAGTCCTGTACGACCCTTGTTTGAGCGCCAGCAGGCATTGGCTGTGTTGGGGCTACCGCCAAATGCGACGCGCCAGCAAATAAAACGTCGCTATCGCGTGTTAGCTAAAAAGCACCATCCTGATCGTGGAGGAGACCAGCAGGAAATGCGGCGAATTATTGCTGCATATGAATTGTTGATGAAGGATCAATCGTAAGGCTGTCATTGGGACAACAGATGGATACACAGCCTACGTCCATCCCTTGAACATCCTCGTTTTCCCTTCTTTTGATTCGATCTGAATCGCTGATTGAGAATGACCACTAGAACGAATGACCGAATTTCCTATTGACTTTCGGAATAGAACACTGTATGCTGAGAAGCAATGAAACTATTATATGAGAGGAATACAGGCCCATGGCTCGTTCCGCCAAAATCTCGTTGCCAATTCAAGATGAATTAGAGTCACATGATCAACTTTCGCTTTTTGTAGCCAGAAGTGTAGAAGAGATTGTAGAGAATGTTCCGTCTAAATTAGAGACGAAGCCCCTGACTCGATCTAAGAAACAGGCAAACTACTCTGCTGCCGATATCAAAGTGCTGGAAGGCATAGCAGCTATACGCCATCGTCCTGGCATGTATATAGGATCCACATCTTCCTCTGGCTTACTCCATTTGCTATGGGAAGCGCTTGCTAACGCTGTTGATGAGGCTGTGGCTGGGTATGGCAATCATATCTGGGTGAGCCTTGAACGCGATGGTTGGATGACTGTGCGGGATGAGGCGCGTGGTATGCCGTTTGACCCTATGTTGTATCAGGGTAACTATTCACCCGCAGCTACAATTATTATGACTGTTCCCCATTCGGGGGGCAAATTTGAAGAAGGGGTCTATAAAACCGCGGGTGGGTTGCATGGAGTTGGGGCAACCGTGATAAACGCTTTGTCTGAAAAGTTGGAATTGACGATTTGGAAGGATGGCAAAAAGTTCAATCAGGTCTTTAGCCACGGTGCTGCTAAGCCCCATCAAATAAAAGCCTGCGATCCTAAATTACATGGTACTCAATTGCGCTGGTTGTACGATCGGACCATCTTTGATGAAGAGGCTTACTACTCTCTTGAAGCAATCGAAAGTCGTCTCAAGGCCGCTGCATACCTTAATGGTGGAGTATCCTTTCATCTAGATGCCTGGGATGATGCAGTTGAAGACCAGATTAAACGTACGTATTACTCGCGAGAAGGATTGCCCGATTACGTGCGTGATCTTGCCACAAGTACAAGCGCACCGCTGTTTAAGCATGTCGTAGGAATTGCAAAAACGAAAGATGATGTGCAAGTTGAGGTTGCATTGCAACCAACAACAGGCTACAAAATTATCATGTACAGTTATGCGAATGCCGTTAGAACGCGTGATGGTGGTGTGCATGAAACCGGTTTTAAGGCTGCGCTTACCAAGGTTTTGAATGATTACGCTCTGAAGTGGGGTATTATCAAAAGCCGTGAGAAAGAAGGATTCAGGCCTGAGGTTATTCAACAAGGACTAAATGTTGTTATCTCGGTAAAGTTGACCAATCCACAGTTCCAAGGACAAACCAAGGACCGCCTGAATAATGCTCCTGTTGAGGGTATAGTGCGTTCGATAGTAGATGAAGGACTGAAGGAATGGTTTGAACGTAATACGAGTGCGGGAAAAGATTGGCTCAAGAAAATTTTGCAGATGCAAAAGGCCAGAAATGAGGCTCTGCTTGTAGAGGAATTGGCTCGAGCTGGCAACAAAAAAAACGGTGAGTTGATTGATACTTCGCTCTCAAAAAAGTTTTTACGCTGCAATAATACTGATCCGGCACGTGCTGAACTATTTATAGTCGAAGGCGACTCTGCTGGAGGTAGTGCTGGACAGGGACGTTTCTCGGATTTTCAAGCTGTACTCAAGCTCAAAGGAAAACCACTGAATGTAGCTAAGGCTGACCTGAAACGTATCGTTGAAAACGAGGAGATCCGCACAATCATCAATGTTTTGGGGACTGGGACCCGTGATGCCTTTGATATCA
>DATMNR010000303.1:0-6084 GCA_035568795.1 Ktedonobacteraceae bacterium | reverse complement strand
AGCAAATTTTAGGTGATATTGGAGACGAGGCAACCACTGATATAATTCAATCTCTTACTCCGATAGTGGCGGGACGAACGCATTTACTGGTACAGGTGCTTGAACGCATACGCAACCTACAGGCAATTCCTGCGTTGATTGCCTTTTTGGAAAATCCCCAGCAATCTTCCCCGGTTGACCAATCGCTCCAGGTTGCTGTTGTACATGCTCTTGGGCAATTCCCTGATGAACGTGTAGTTGCACCCTTGCTCGAGATGCTTACAAGCCCAAATCCACTGATCTACGAAGGTGCGATTAACGCTCTGAGCTGTCTCGAAGGTGTTGCCTTGGATGGACTGATAGCGGCTCTAAATGTAAATGAACATCGCGAGGAAAGAGGGAGTTCAAAAGATTTACAGGATGGGGTTATCGCTTCTCGAATAGAGCGTGCAATTCTTGGTATGGCGCATTTCCCTGGAGAGAGACTGCTAGAAGTTTTGGGATATGGGAGTGATGCACAAGTCCCGCATGCGATCAATATTTTTATAGCAAAAGGTAGTGAGGGGGCGCAGATATTGGCCAGAAATCTATTCCATTTAAACACTCGCCTCCAGAATTATGTAAGGTTGATATTGGGGGAGATGAATGGACAAATAATGGTGCCCGCGTTGCTTGAAGTGCTTGATCATCCCGAGCCCGCCTGGCGTGCCGTAATAACAACATTATTGCTAAAACATCCACACGAAGCGATACCGCCATTAGTTAGTCTTTTAGATGATGATGAACGCGCCGACGCTGCTCAGGCCATCTTATTAGAGTTTGGCCCAATCATATTGCCGTTTCTCGTTGTTGGATTGGATGCATTGAATAATCGGGCACAAGAGTATGCACGTTACATTATTGTTACGATGGTGCAGCAGACGCCTGAGTTAGTGTATGAGGTTGTTCAACTCTTCAATCTCAACCCACCGCAAAGAGCGTATGATGCATTGATTGACATACTGACGAACCAATTGGCTTCTGAAAGTGTTCCAGCTTTGTTAGAAGGCCTCGAAGATGCTCACCTGATAGGCGCAACATCTGAGGCTCTTAAATGCATGGTGAACAAAAATGATGCACGAAGCGACATGGTTATGAACGAACTTCTGTCTGGGTTGCGTGTGGAACAGCGAAAACATGGCGCCGAGATTACATTAGTAGAGATAGGCGAGAAGGCAGTTCCTGGCGTAGGTAATTTGATCACTGATCCTGATCCGACAGTCGCTCAAATAGCACAAAATATTCTCTGTGAGATGGGTGTGTCCGCCTTCTCCTTCATTTGGTCCGCTTATAGCGATACGACTAATCGTGATCGGCGGACAGCCGCTCGAAGCATTTTTCGTAGAATGCGAACTGTAGTTATTAAGGATGAACTTGTTCACCTGTTAAAGAGTAATGATACTGACGACCTTTCAATGGCCTTGGCATTGCTCATAGAGCGCATCAATGATGAGTCAATACAGACCGATAGAGACCATGAGATGGTGCCTGCATTACTGGAACATGTGCAAACACATAGTGATGAGCGAGCTAGCCTACGTATTGTTGCTTTATTGCTCTTGCTCGGTGGAAATGTAGTAATCGATCACATGACAGACGTACTTTATAATTATCCTATCCACCAGCAAATATTAGTTTATGCTTTTTTACTATTGGGAGACGAGGGGGTTGAAGCACTTTTAGAGGCTCTATATGATCCTGAAACCCCTACATTACTGCGTGCAGAAGTTGCCAGTTTGGTAGGTATTCTGGCTCCCAATGTGGACATACGTGAATATGCAAGCATGCTTGGCGAGTATGGTCTCTGGGCTGGGCAATCTGCAGGCATGTCTGACCCATTGCATCCTGATCGATTGGCTATTTCACTACGAGCTTTAGGTGGTTTATTGACTGGGGGACATTGGGACGTTATTGAGCTACAAAAGCTGCGACATCACAGCAATGAACACAGTTATGAGCGTGAGCTATATGATATTTTACTTGGTTGGCGTTACAGTCCTTATATAGCCATGCTCGAGAATGATTTACAACATGAGCGAGAGGAACATAAGCAGAACATAGTAAAATTCTCGCACGAAATACTGAATCATCGTGAACATATCTCGGATCTTGAAGAGCAATTGGAACACATTCGCCAGGAACACGGTTTGCGAGGCGATGAATTGGATCAGGCAAATAAAAAAGTCGAGGAGCTTCAGCGTTCTCTGAACCTTGTAATAAAGGAAAAGCAATCTATGCAGGATACTGTGCAGCGATCAACACAGGAGAAACAAAGCTTACGGAATAATATCCAGGAATTAACGCGCGAAAAAGATGCATTAGAATTACAAGTATCGCAATGGCGCCAGTATGCAGATCAACTGGAACAAGGAATGAAGCTGAATCGTCCCCAAAGCCAGAAGAAAAAATGATGCTTGTCTATTCTCAGCACTTAGCGTATGATGAAGGGGGATATTTCTATCAAACACCCCTCTTTAATATTAAAGGCTTCATCATTTCTTTGGAGGGCAGTATGCAAGACGCTTTAGCAAGGGTACGTAATCCAGCTTTACGCCAGGGGCTCATCTTTGGCATTATCCTCGGATTTGTCCTGTTAGCTATTAGTTTTTTCACTAACGGGTTTACTATCACCTTAATCCTCTGTCTATTAGCAGCTTTTTTAGCAGGTATGCGCGCATCACGAGAGACTGGAAGAATTACTACGGGTACACTTGCAGGCTTGTGGACAGGATTGATCGGTATTTTCATTCCATCCATTATCTCATTGGTGTTACTATTGTTTAATATTGATTCTGTCAGGAAGAGCGCACAAGCGGCAGCAGATAAACAGCATTTGCATATCACTTATACGAATTCGCTCTTGCTTGAGGGATTATTGATTAATTTTATTATCCTTCTCGCGTTTGGAGTGCTATTTGGAGTAATTGGAGGCCTGGTCGGTGGGCAATTTGGTAGGAGGCGTGCCCAACTTCCTCCTGTTGAAGAGTACAAGGAAGCTATGTTTGAGCCACCATCTACTTCAGTGGCCGAAGAATCCCCTACTGCAACAGAAGCGGAAGAATTGCCCGCTGCATCAGAATCAGCAGAGTCATCATCTACAGCAGTAGTGGAAGAACCACTTTCTGAAACTCCATCTGAAGAACCCACTTCACCGAGGCACCAAGGCGAATAGTTCACAGTATTGGAAGCCGATGTCAGCTGATGACACCAACCCCGCTTACTTTGCCGGTAAACCGGACAGGGCGAACTGCGGTGCCCTCTATCCCTCGACCATCAAAGGCTCTCGGGAATACTTTTCTGCCAATGTTATAGCTGCCATTGACATCCGAATGGATGGGCGCACGTCCTTTGACGCGGTACCAGCGCCCAGATCTCGTCCCAGAAAAACGTGGCTTGTCTTCCTGTTCTGCCCGCTTTCGTGGAATCAGAGGTGGGAAGAGGGTCACGGTCCAAGAAACTGGCGAGGCTTTTGTAGGATTCTTCCGTGAGGATGACGGCGATACCCACCGCTTCGGCTTTGTCGGTCAGCATCTCGATGAACCGTGCATGAGGGATCTGCACAAACTCCTGATTGTGCTTCTTCCCCAGATGGACTTCCTGTTTCCAGAACGGATTCTTGCCGATGACCAGTGTGCCAATCCTTTCGGCAACCAAGAGGTCAATGATCCGACGGCTGGCGGTATGCAGATCATGCATGATGCGCCGATTGCGCTTCGTCGTGATCGCCTCAAGGAAACGAGAGGTCTGGCGCTTGTCGCTGGCACGGGCCAGGCGGCGTTGCCCACAAGCCGCGTTGCTTATTGTAGAATTGGTTCACGGCTTTTAATGGGCGGCCATTGACGAGTTGTGGAACGAATCCAGCTTTATGAGAAGTAAGCATCGCAAGCACATTCACCCCGATATCCACTGCAACAAACAGCGCAGGATCGACGGATGCTTGGCGAGACTCACAGGTGTAGATGACTTCTACCACGTAGTACCCGTCTTTGGGGACGACACGCACTTGATCCACCTGTTCTCGTTTGACACGAGTCAACGCGATCAGGCCAAGTTGGCTGACGGCAATCTCACCGTGTTTGAGCGATCCCTTCCAGACAGCTCCCCGTTCAAACACGATGAGATTGCGCCCATTGGTTTGGTGCTTGTACCCGGGTAGCTTTGGTCGCCCCAGAAACGCGCGAAGGATCAGCCTTGTATGCCTCATTTGCCTCAAAAAAGGACTTCCAGGCTGTGTCCAGTTGGATGAGCACCTGATTGGCCACCTTGGCTGGCAACGCTTTGTAGGCATCGGTGTCTTTGAGCATCGGATAGAGGGCCGCCGAGTTCTGGTAGGTCTTCTCAAAAATGAAGGCTTGGCGAGTATGGTAGTTGGCGAGATTCCACAGGTTTTTCGAGGGCGTTGGCCATCTGGTCGATCTCGTCCCACTTGGCATGGGAACGAGAGATGACGTGCTGTTCTACTCGTCTCATGACGGCTTCTCTGCCTCCTCCTGCAATTGCTGAACGAGGGCTTCTGTCTTGCGTTTGGCCCGCCTTTGTCCATACAATCGAGCCATGAAACTGTACACGATGCTGGTCAAATCTGCCAGGAGATCCTCGCGGTTGTTCTCGGCCAGGTTGACCACCTCAAAGCCTCTGCCTTGCAGTTCCAACAGCGCCTCCAAATAGCGGAACCCAAAGCGAGTGGCGCAATCTTTGTGCTCAACGACGATGGTGGTCATGGTCGGATCTCGCAGCAGGGCTAAAAACTTCGGGCGCGAGTCGTTCACCCCAGAAGCAATTTCTTTGACCACTGCCGCCAGTTGATACCCCTTGGCAGCACAATAGTCCTGCAATCGCTCTGCTTGTCGTTCTAAATGCGCTTGCTGCTCATGAGAGGAGACACGTGCATAAATAGCCACTCGATGGATCACCGTTGCTTTTTCAGGAGTGCCCTCGGCAACGATAATCGTTCCGGTGTCAGCTTGATACCCCTTGATCTGCCCGGCTTTCCACCAGCGTAAGGCGGTGCGGTAACTGATCCCTTGTTGTTTCGCAAACTGAGAGAGCTTCATGCAAGAAGTTTACCACAAAAAGACCCATTTGTCACTATTTGACATGGGTTTGAATAACTAGTTTTCCACACTTCGTATTCTGTAAAACGTTACGAAAATCATTGTAGCAGGTATTTCGTTGCGAATTTGGGTTGTGTAGAATATAATCCATTTGAAGTGGAGGCATTACATGACCCAACTCACCATTTATTTGCTAGGCACTCCGCGTTTTGAGCGTAATGGCGAAAACATTAATCTTGATACGCGCAAGGCAAGTGCCCTCATAGCATATCTAGCTATTGCGAAACAACGACAGAGCCGCGATACACTGGCTGCTTTGCTCTGGCCAGAATTTGATGAGACTCATGCTCGTGCTACCTTGCGTCGTACCCTTTCGACCCTCAATAAAGCTCTCGACGGGAACTGGTTAGAAATTAGCCGGGAATACATAAGCTTAAATTTCAGTGCTGGTATCTGGCTGGATGTTGATGAGTTTCATAACTTCTTATCTGAGTGCCGTTCACATGGCCATTTGCCAACAGAGACATGCTCAAAATGTGTGAAACCTCTTAGTGCGGCTGTTGAAATGTATGGTGGAGATTTCTTAGCAGGATTCAGCTTGCGTGATAGTTCGAACTTTGATGATTGGCAGTTTTATCAAGCTGATTCTCTACGACGTGATTTTGCAAGCGCTCTCGAACGCCTGGTACGATGTTATTCTACCTCAGGTAATTTTGAATCTGCCATAATGTATGCACAACAATGGTTAGCGCTTGATCGATTGAATGAGTCTGCACACCGTCTTCTCATGCAGTTGTATGCCTGGAATGACCAGCAAAGTGCTGCATTGCATCAATACCGGGAATGTGTTCAGATACTTGATCGTGAATTGGGTGTAGGTCCTTTGGAATCAACAACCAGGCTCTACCAGGCGATTAAAGAGCATCAGTTACCTCCCTCTCCCGCCACGAAACATGGCTCAATAGAGACTTCGGATTCTAGGATGAATCGGATTTCGCCTTTTCAAAAGAAT
>DATMNR010000302.1:0-8808 GCA_035568795.1 Ktedonobacteraceae bacterium | reverse complement strand
GTGCTCAACTTTGGGCGCAAGTGCAAGACTAAATCGACCCGTTCCAGCGCCTACGTCCAATACGCTGTTATGGGTAGTAACTTTTTTGCACAATCGGAGATAAAAAGGATCGCGGCTAACTGTATCCCTGGTCGAACGATGGAATCCACGCGCCCGGCGTTCCCAGAAATCAGCACTCGTTCGGCCCAGGCGCGCATAGGCGGCGTCCATTTGTTGCGCTCGTGCGTCGAGTATTTCATTCCAACGTTGAACAGCGCTTTCCATCAACATTAACTGCTTGCATTTGCTGTATCAGGAGCTTGCAAAGTGGTTTTCAGACAATCGAAAAACTGCCCAGTCAAGCGTTGGGCAGTACCCTGTAAGAGACGGGCTCCAACGCTGGCAATCGTACCACTCACAATCACTGTCGCTTCCCAATCCATTTGGGTATCACCATTATCAACAGTTGAAAGGTGCATATTGCCGGTCATATCAACTGCGCTTCCGGGCGCTTTTCCACGACCTTTGATTAACATGTGCTCTGGTTCCTGCATTTCATCCCGCGTGACGTCCATTGTAAATTTAGCTTTTACTGCACCCACACCCACTGCAACCACTGCTTTCCAGTGCTCTTCTCCCAACACTTCCAAACTTTGAAAACCTGGTGCGCATGACGCCACATTATTTACGTCCGCCAAAAACGCCCATACTTTCTCAATGGGCGCGGCAATCGTCTGGGTACCAGAAAACTCCATAAAATACTCACCTTTCGTTCTGCACGAGATATTCTTGCGGATTACGCTCAAATAGCCTCTTGCAGGCAGGACAACAGAAATAATAATCTCGCTCATCAAGATTGCTGCGGTGACGGGCTGTACTTATTTCTACTATCATACCACACACGGGATCAATAGCCGTCTCAGGATTACTAACAATCGCAGACTGGCGAGATTCAAGATGTTCTTCACCAACAAAACGAGAAGACTCTTGATTGACTAATGGACCGCGACGACGCACCTGCACCAATTCACTCAGAATGCTAGCTGCAATCTCTTGAGGGGTCACTGCTCCAATATCAAGCCCGGCCGGTGCCTTCAAACGCTCAATTTGTTGTTCTGTTAATCCTGATAACCGCAAGTACTCCCGGCAAGCATCTGCGCGTCTATGGCTGCCTACCATACCTACATAAGCAGCAGGACTGCGTAAAGCCTGCTCCAAAGCATCCTCATCATACTGTCCATGTGTGGCAACGAGTACAGAGGTACGTTCATCGATACGGATATTACTTAAATCGGCTGAATCGAACTGGTTTACCGTAAAGTCGAGAACTGCAGCAAGTTTCTGGAGTGCTGCGATTACAGGGGAATCACCTATAAGCAGTAGTTGAGGTTGAGGCAGATGTGGTTCCATATAGATATCAAGTATACCTCCACTGGTGCAACTCATGGGAAAAACGCGCACGCCACTTCGTTCGATCCCCACCTCGGGTGCGCCCAGGCGCAACAGGTACGCGTCGTCTCCTTCGCGCAATATACGTAATGACTCACGCAGTACAACAGGTTGAGCACAACTTCCGCCAATCCAACCTGTGATCTTACCATTTGCCTGAATTATCGCCTGTGCGCCAGGCTTCGCGGAGGTAGGCCTTTCACACCATACCACCGTCGCCAATACAAACGGTTCACCGGCCTGCGTTAAACTGTGTGCAAGTTCAAGTATAGTATTTGACATGGTCTATTTCCCGGAAAAGATTTCCTTTACATGAATAACCTGGCATCCATAATGGATACCAGGTCTTACTATTGAAGTTTATGGCTAATCCGAAGTCAAGCCTTTCTCCTTCAAGATACTCCATACCTTCCACGGCGTAATTGGAATATCAATATGTCTCACACCTACATGAGTAAGTGCATCAATAACTGCGTTGGCGATTGCCTGTGGAGCGCCGACTGTCGGTGATTCACCAACACCTTTAGCCCCAATCGGGTGATGCGGCGAAGGCGTAACGGTTTTATCGGTTTCCCAATGGGGAGTTTCCATCGATGTGGGGATCAAGTAATCCTGGAAGTTGCTGCCGCGTATATTCCCCTCTTCATCAAACGTTATCTCTTCAAACATCGCGGGAGCAAGCCCTTGCGTGAGACCACCATGAATCTGCCCCTCTACAACCATCGGATTAATAATCGTGCCACAGTCATCGACAGCCATAAAACGACGTATGTGGACTTCACCGGTTCCTCTATCGATATCCACAACACAGATGTAGCTGCCAAAGGGATACGTCAGATTTGGAGGATCATAGTAGTTCACTGCTTCTAAGCCTGGCTCCAGGTATGGAGGGCAGTTCGTATAAGCTGCAAACGCTAGTTCCTGAATAGTTTTACCTTTTCCAGGACTCCCTTTGACATAGAAGCGCCCTGGCTCCCATTCCAGATCGTCCTCGCCTACTTCAAGCAGGTAAGCAGCGATCTTTTTGGCCTTGTCTCGCACTTTTCTCGCGGCCAATGCTGTTGCAGCCCCAGCTACTGGTGTACTACGGCTGGCATACGTGCCTAACCCATATGGGGCAGTATCGGTATCGCCATGCTCAACATCAATATCATCCGGAGACATACCTAATTCAGCAGCGATAATCTGTGCAAATGTTGTTTCGTGGCCCTGTCCCTGTGTTTGTACCCCAATACGAGCCAGCGCTTTACCAGTAGGATGCACACGAATCTCACAACTATCAAACATCTGAATGCCAGCAATGTCGAAGTGCTTACCGGGACCTGCGCCGACAATCTCGGTGAAGCTCGAGATACCGATACCCATCAGTTCCCCTCTGGATCGCTTCTCAGCCTGCTCGCGACGTAAGCCTTCGTAATCGACATTCTTCATTGCTAGCTGCAGCGCTGCTTCGTAATTACCACTATCATATGTCCAATTCAGAGCAGACCTATAAGGAAAAGCCTCTGGCTTGATAAAGTTCTGAAATCGCAGTTCAGCCGGGTCTTTCCCCACTTCACGCGCCAGGCTATCCATCATACGTTCAATAAGATACGAAGCCTCTGTAACACGGAATGAACATCGATATGCAATGCCACCAGGAGCTTTATTGGTGTGGACTGCGTCCACCTCTACAAAAGCGTTTTTAAAATCATAGGAGCCTGTGCAGATGTGGAATAGGCCTGCAGGAAACTTCGTCGGCTGTGCTGCCGCATCAAATGCGCCATGGTCAGCTAACGTATACACGCGTAGCGCCTGGACATTTCCATCCTTATCTGCAGCAACCTCGGCTTTGATATGGTAGTCACGACCAAAACCGGTGCTTGACAGATTCTCAGTACGATCCTCAATCCATTTCACTGGCTTGCCCGTCGTGATTGATGCAACCACAGCACATACGTATCCAGGATAGATCGGCACTTTATTTCCAAATCCACCTCCAATATCCGGCGAAATGATACGAATACGGTGCTCTGGAAGCCCGGCGACGATCGCGAAGAGAGTGCGGTGGGCATGGGGCGCTTGAGAGGTCATCCAGACCGTGAGTTTCCCTGTCGCTTTATGAAAGTCAGCCACGCAACCGCAGGTCTCAATTGGCGCGGGATGAATTCGCGGAATGAACATCTCTTGCTTGACAACCACACCGTTGGCTTCGGCTTCGGCAAAGGATGCATCGGTTGCCTCTTTTTCACCCGTCTCCCAGTGATAAATCTGGTTGGTCGGTTGCTTATCCTTCTTATCTGGGCGCAGCAAAGGAGCATCTGAATCAAGCGCTTTTTTGGGATCGACTAACACTTTCAGCGGCTCATAATCGACATCGACTGCAGCCACGCCGTCAGCAGCCGCATACCGATTGGTTGCTACAACAAAGGCCACTTCCTGCATCTGGAAATGCACACGATCCAGCGCGAGTACTGCCTGCGTATCCGCCGAGAGCGTAGGCATCCATGCAAGCCCTGCTGCTTCCAGGTCTTTACCAGTTATTACAGCTAAGACACCAGGAACCTTCAGCGCCTCGCTGATATCAATATTCTTGATGAGTGCATGTGCGTAGGGGCTACGCACGATATCACCATAAAGCATTCCAGGTAACTGTACATCGTCGACATAATTGCCCTGTCCGCGAATAAAGCGAGCATCCTCTTTACGCTTGTAGGATTCTCCTAGAGCATGAACATGAACTTCAGTAGCCATTATTCGCCTCCTTGACCGGCGCTTACCGGAATCTCTTCAGTTGCCTGCATCTTTTGGGCAGCATATTGAACTGCTTTGACGATATTTACATAGCCAGTACAGCGACACAGATTTCCTGAGATACCCACACGGATTTCATGTTCAGTAGGATTTGGATTGCGTTGCAAAAGAGCCAGGCTGGTCATCATCATGCCTGGAGTACAATAACCACATTGCAATGCATGCTCCTCGTGAAACCCTTCCTGTAGGGGATGTAATGTGTCGTTCTGTTCCAGACCTTCTACAGTCATGAGTTGTCGCCCGTCGGCCTGTACGGCAAACATGCTACAGGATTTTGTGGCTTTACCATCCACAAGAATAGTACATGCTCCGCAGCTCGTTGTATCGCAGCCAATGTGCGTCCCTGTCAAACGTAAAGTGTCACGGATCCAGTGAACAAGGAGCGTTCGAGAATCAACATCCTCCTCATAAGATGTGCCATTGATAGTAACTGAAATATGATGGGTGCTCATACTATTCACCTCCTGTAGCTCGGGCTAGCGCTTTTCGCAACACGCGTACAGTGAGTGTATGCACCATATCGCGTTTATATTCAGCTGGGCCGCGTGTATCACTTATTGGTTGTGATGAAGCGGCAGCAAGATCTGCAGCTTGATGAATGCTAGCATCATTCAGAGGTTTGCCAAGCAATGCTTGTTCAGCATTTCGTGCCTTTATCGGTGTTTGCCCGACGTTAGTTAGACCAATGCCTGCATAGTTTACATTGCCATTCGCGTCTAGCGTAATATAAGCTGCCACCCCGGCAATGGCATAATCTCCTACTTTGCGTTCCAATTTTACATATGCTCCACCACTTCCGTGGACAGGCGCGGGAACACGTATTTCTGTCAATAATTCATTGGGACGAAGAGCCGTCTCGAACGGAGCATCCGTGAAGAACTCCTCAATAGGTATTATCCTCTCACCCGCAGGACCAACAGCAACAACCCTTGCTCCCATGGCTATCATAGTAGCGGGATGATCATTGGCCGGATCGGCATGAGCAATATTACCCCCAACGGTAGCCCAGTTGCGTACCACAGGGTCTGCTACCACAGCCGAAGTTTCAAATAAGATAGGGTAGCGTTCACGGATGAGGCTGGAGTTATCCAACTCCGACTCGCGTGTTAGAGCGCCGATGCGTAAAGTACCATTCGTTTCTCGAAGGTACTCAAGACCATCGATTCGATTGATGTCAATCAATATCGAGGGGCCAGCGAGACGAAAGCGTAAGAGGGGAATGAGGCTCTGGCCTCCTGCTAGAACTTTGGCGTCTTCGCCATGTTGATCTAGCAGGGCAACGGCTTCGTTTACGCTATGCGCCGCTAAATAATCAAAAGATCCAGGAATCAAGGTATCACCTCCATAGATAGTCCTACACGCGCAACTTCCTGCGCTTCAAGGGAAACAAACGTCAGGCCCAAAAGGGAGGCAGTATGTCAGGATATGCAGTATCTGACGTATATTAAGTTTAGCATGCATATCTAGTAAATTGATACCTACAAAAGGAGGTAATGCAAATCATACAAAAGGAGGGATAGATATCATTGGTTGCACATAGCCACCACCACTTTATACAGATCTTCTTGTCAGAATGGGGTTCAATCCTCCTATGTAGGCATCTACTTTGATTGCACCCCACTCAACGATGAGGGAAGAAAGCTAAAGCCATCCCTGTTTGACGGCAACCATCACAGCTTCTGTGCGATTCTTCACATTTAAACGATGAAGGATCTCTTGCACATACCCTTTAACCGTATTCTCGCTCAAATAAAGCTGTGTGGCGATTTCTCGACTCGAAAGTCCCTGGGCAATCATCCGCAAGATGACAATTTGTTGCGGACTTAATTGTTCTGAAGAGGCTACCTGTTCAACCTGCGGAGATCGACGAAGTTGAGCTAAAACTGCCACAGCAGCTTTGGAATCGATGGCAGCTTCGCCACGTGCTACGGCTCGAATAGAGCGTTTAAGATCGAAACGCTCTATATCTTTGACGATGAATCCACGAGCACCCGCCTGAATACACTGTGCAACAAGCGTTTCATCTGTAAAGGTTGTCACAATAATTACAGCTATTTCCGGGTAGCGTTCTGCGACAGTTCGGCAAATTTCGATACCACTTACTCCCGGCAATCGTATATCAAGCAAGATCACATCGGGATGTAAGCGATGAATCAATTCATAAGCCTGTTCAGCATTCGCGGCATCTCCTATAATATCAAAATCAGACTCCGCTGTAAGCATCGCTTTAAGCCCTTCGCGCACCATTTCATGGTCATCGATGATAAGCAAACGGATCATAAAGGAATCACCGCCTTTACAATCAATCCACCCTCTTCGCCATTCACCAGTACGAATTGGCCTCCCAGCTCCTCAGCTCGATGCTGCATGCCTTTCAATCCTAGATGCATCGTATTGTTTTGATATGACTGACGTATCTGGGCTGAAAGGCCTATGCCGTTATCCTGTATCACAAGCATGGCCTGGCCACTATTGACCTGTATGGTCACAATTACTATGGTTGCTTGAGCATGACGACGTGCATTCGAGAGCGCCTCCTGGGCAATCGTGAATAATGTACTTTCAATATGTGAAGGTAGTGGAACAGCCCATTCAACCACGACAAGATCAGCTTCAATAGAAGAAGTTTCGCGTAAGTTTTGAATCAATGTGTACAGCATACCTACAAGGCTGCCTTCTTGTGCTTCTGTTGAGGAAAGCGCAAATATAGCATCACGTACTTGAGCGGTACCCAAGGATGCAAGTTGTTTGATAGAGCGTAATGGGTGATGTAAAGGTGTATCAGGAGGTAATTTTTGGATGATCCAATCAGCCTTCAGCCCAATCGTAAAGAGTGTCTGCTGCACGCGATCATGAAGTTCCTGCGCTATTCTACTCCGTTCCTCTGTTAGCATTTGACGCTTCTGGGCTTCAGTCAATTCATGGTGCAGTGTCTGTAAATCGGTCGCTATCCTGTTCAACTCCTGATTTCGTCTCTCTAATTCAGCAGTGCGTTCGCGTACTTCTGATTCCAATTTTGCTGCATGTTCTTCCATTGCACTACGTTCACGAGCAACTAATTGAGCATTGTGAATTGACACGGCAGCCTGTGCGCTCAATGCCTCAATCAATCCGACATGACGAGAACTAAATCTAGAAGGACGTGTATCACCAATCAAAAACGCGCCCAGAATTGAACCCTCCCGAGTTCGAATCTGTACTCCAAGAAAACTGCGTACAGGAATATGTCCACGAGGCACTCCAACATAACGAGGATCTTCAAGCACATCATCAACAACTATAGAAGCACCTTCCCAAAACACAGGTTGAAGCATACCAATTCCCTCAACCGGTCCCAGATGGAGGAAATGTTTTTCAATAGCAGGCGTCGCTCCAGAAATCGCTGCAAGATTAAAAATTTCCTTTGTGGTAGTTTGATGAATGCTCTTGCCTGCTACCTCTGGGATGAGGAAAAAAGCAGCATATTGAGCTGCAGTTACCTTACGAGCAGCATCAGTAATCATCTGCAGCAAACGCTGTAAATCAAATTCGGAAGTCAGCGCAATGGCTATGCGGTTTAGTTGTGTAAGTTCTTCTGCCCGCTCTTGCAAATCCGCAATCAGTTGTGCGCGACTCTCATCGATAGTCTGGGTCATTTGACACTCCCTCAAAAGGGAATACCTTAGATTTCAATAGTAAAAGATGAGGGATAAAAGTAGTATATCACAGTCAACGAATTTTAATCTGTATTGAGCAAGTGAGTGAATGTCCGCACGGAAAAGCAAACCCAAATTTATGAGGAAACGACACTCCGGTTTGATTTCTATTCGACCCGACAAAACACCACTTTCAAATATGCAGTTTCTGGCATTGCTAGATTGATAGGATGATCAACACCGTGTGTGTATGTTTCAAGTAACTGCACGGTGCGCTGTAAACGCTGAGCACTTTGGGACAATGCCCCTAGCAGATCATTCATACCAATTACTCCTGAGCACGAGCAGGTTACAAGAACTCCGCCCGGTCGCAACACCTGCATACCAAGCGTATTTAACCGTCGATATGCTTTGAGAGCCTGTGTTCGAGCACTTTGTGTTTTGGCGAATGCCGGGGGATCTATAACGATTACATCAAACTGCTCTCCTGCCTCCTTTGCTTCTTCAAGGTAATCGAATACATCTGCTACGAGAAATTGATGGTGATTAGGATCAAGACCATTCAGTATGAAGTTCTGGCGTGCAGCTTCAATGGCTGGAACAGAAATATCAACGCTCGTTACTCGTGTTTTCTCATCGGTTAATGCCGCATAAACCGAGAAACTGCCGCTATAACTAAAGCAATTCAACACTCGTTTAGCTTTAGTATATTTGCGTAGCGCCTCTCGTTTATCGCGTTGATCCAGGAAAAAACCTGTCTTCTGCCCTTGCCAGGGGTCTACTAAAAACAGCACATTATTTTCACGTACAGTCACTTGCATTGGTACCCCACCAGTTACTACTTGAGGCTCCTCAAGTTCCAATCCCTCACGACGCCGAGACTGGCTATTGTTTCTAAGTAATATACCTCGAGTATCAGCTTCCTCCTGCAGAGCAACAATCAGGTGTGAAC